>CAZQMA010000005.1:0-61574 GCA_964594275.1 uncultured Ruminococcus sp.
GATAAGAACGATAAGCGACATACTTGCAAGATCGAAAAAATAACTAAATAAAAAAATTTTATTTAAAGAAGAAATAGAATCATCAAAAAATAATGTCATCTATTTTATAGTCGCAAGACAGTTAATTAAAACCTCTGTACAATGTACAGAGGTTTGTTTTTTATGTTTGACTCGTCCTTACGATTTAATGACGGGTCTTTTTGCATAAAAATTAACAAAAAGAGTTGGAGAGCTTAGTTGACTTTGGCGTGAGAATATGGTAAACTTAAACTGAATACAGCCTTATAAGGGAAAGGCTGTCAGAGAAAGGAGTTTTACCATGAAACTAAGAAAACTTATATCGGCGATTAGCGCAGCAGTGGTTTCAATGACCTCTTTGCCAATGATTGCTTATTTTACAGGCAGTGAAAGCGTTTCTGCAGTTTCTGCGGGAGATATGAACGGGGACGGTTTGCTTACGGCTGCGGATGTGCGCCTTTTGCAGAATTTCATTGCAGGCAAGGTTGCGCCTGATGGTGTGGGAGATGTAAACGGAGACGGCAGGATAAACGTGCTTGACCTTGTGCTTCTTAAACGTCTTATCGATGAAAACGATGCTTTAAGCAGTGTTAAAATAAATGAGGTTTGTGCTTCCAACAAGACCTCATTCACAGCCGCAGACGGTACATCGCCGGACTGGATTGAACTTTACAATTCGGGCAGCAAAGATGTAAACCTCAGTGGTGCGGGACTTTCTGACGGGAATAAAAATCGTTTCAAGTTTGTGTTCCCGACAGGTACGATTATAGGCAGCGGCGAGTATCTGCTAGTATTATGTGATGACAAGACATCCTATGAGCCTGAGTATCATGCTCCATTCAAAATCAGCTCCGCAGGCGAAACGGTCTATCTTACAGCGCAGAATGGCACTACTATTGACTCAGTGGATGTTCCGGAGGCTGATACGGATGTTACATACGGCTGTTATCCTGACGGTTCAGGAAATTATGCATTTCTTGCACCAACTCCCGGCGAGTCCAATGATACAGCAGATATTATCTACCGTGTAGAGAAGCCTGTATTTTCTGCTGAAGGTGGCTTCTATGCCACCGGCTTTGACCTTTCTCTCAGTGATACAAACAGCAACACCATCTACTATACTCTTGACGGGTCAGATCCTCGTACATCGACTACAGCTGAAGTGTACAGCGGTGCAATACAAATTTATGACAATACAAGTGACCCAAATGTTCTTGCAAAAGTAGAGGACATTTCTCTCCGCCCTTATGAAGCTCCTGATTATAACATTGACAAGGGCATGGTTGTCCGTGCGGTGTGCAAGGATGCTAAGGGCAATTACAGCGAGGTTACAACTAACAACTACTTTATAAACAAGACTAAGGCGTATTACAACGATATGAAGGTTATCGCTATCTCAACAGACAGCGAAAACCTTTTCAATAATCAGACCGGTATCTACATGGTGGGCGACAAGTACTATGAGTGGAAGAACAGCAGTTCATTTGACAAAAACATGGATCTTTCCTCTAGCGAAAATCCCACCAACTATAACAGCGAGGGTAGAGAGTGGGAGCGTCCCTGCAATATTCAGGTATTTGAACAGGGCGAGTTGAAGTATACCTCTGATGCAGGCGTGAGAATCGCAGGTAACTGGTCAACAGTTTATCCACAGAAGAGCCTTACCCTCTATGCAAGAGGCGAATATGGCGGAAGTAAGTTCAAATACGATTTCTTTGAGGGCAAGGCAACTGACATGAACGGCGCAAAAATCAGCGAATATGAAAAAGTAACCCTCCGTAATGGCGGTTCAAACTACGCCAATGTGCGCTTCCTTGACGATGTAAACCAGTGGTGCTGTGCTGAGCTTGATATGGGTACACAGGCGAAGTACGACTATATCTTGTTCATTGACGGCGAATTTTGGGGCTACTACTCCATGCAGGAGAAGCTTGACGAAAACTACATCGAGTCCCACTACAAAATCGACAAGGACGATGTAACCTGCATCAAGAATGGTTGTGAATACGAGGGCTTATCCTCAACCTATAGTGCGTACAAGAACTTCTGGAGCTGGGCTATGAGTGCGGATATGTCTATTGACAGCAATTATCAGCGTGTATGCGATACCTTTGATATGCAGAGCTTTATGGATTATGTGGCGGCACAGGTCTATATGTATAACTGGGATTGTCTTATCAATAGCAACAACTGGATGATATGGCGTTCGGACGTTACCGACCCATCAAACCCCTATGCAGACGGCAAATGGCGCTTCCTGCTTTACGATACCGACTTCACAGCAGGCAGTAACCAGAGCCTTACAGGCGCACGTCTCAATTATTTTGAAAATATGAAGAGCACAGGTTATATCAACGATATCGGCTCACTCTTCTGGGTACTCTTTGAAAATGAAAGCTTTAAGGCTGATTTTTATGATACATTTCTCAGAGTTGCAGGTGAAACCTTTGAGGCAAACAAGGTCGTAGGCAAGCTTAACGAGGTTCAGGCAACACTTACTCCTGCCATTGAGGATACATATAAGCGTTTCGGAACAGTTGTTAATCTGAAAAGCTGTACAAACGTTGTACGGGACTTCTATACAATACGTGAGGGCTATGCAGTACACCATCTGAATCAGCTTTACGGAATTGATGACGACTGGAATGATGATGGAGAGCTTATCAACCAGTTCTCATGGGGAATATGGATGAACGATGGCTTAGGTTCAATTAGCTATGAGGACGATGGAAGCGTTAAGGTTTACGTTGAACGTCCGGGACTGTATGCTCAGGCAAGTACTGCGGCAGTTGCCATGGAAAACGGCAAGCGTTACAGCATTACCTATACCATCTCCTGTGATAAGAATGTAAGCTGCAACGTAGGCTTCCAAGAATCAAATGATGACTACACGGGATTCTACTGGGCAACAAGGTCTATAGGTCCAACTCCACGAAGCTACACCGAAACCTTTACCATGGAGGGGACAGATAACGTAAAATTCCTTATCAATGTGGACTCCTATGCTACAAATGTAACCTACACAATCTCAGATTTTTCTATGATATGTCTGGACTAAAATGGCGTTCTGCTGTATTGCACATTGACGGGGCATCCAATATCATATATCTGTTTTGTATATTCATACTTGTCATTTTTGTACAGAGAATGACAAATGCCCTTTGACGAACAGGAAAGTTGAATAATTGAAAAAGTCTGCCGTGGTGAATATAAACTACGGCGGATTTTTTATTTACAATGCGTAATAATAAAAACATAAATTCCTGTTGACATGATAGGAATTATAGTGTATAATAGCATAGAGAAAGAGAGAAGGTGACTTAAATGATGATTTCCACTAAGGGCACATATGCGCTTAGGGTAATGACCGACCTTGCCATGCATGAAAATGATGGCTACATCTCCCTTAAATCCATCGCAGAACGTCAGCACGCCTCCATGAAGTACCTGGAATCCATCGTATCTATGCTCAATAAGGGTGGAATGGTGGCAAGCCTCAGGGGCAAGGACGGCGGCTACAAGCTTAAAAAGCCTGCGGAAGAATATTATATAGGCGAAATTTTAAGGCTCACAGAGGGCGGACTCACACCTGTATCCTGTCATGGATTTTCCGAGGGTGAGGAGGAGTGCGAAAACGCATCAAGCTGTATCGCATTTCCCATGTGGCAGAAGCTTGACGCTCTCATAAACGACTACCTTGATAAGGTTTCTCTCAGAGATCTTCTTGAGGGTAAGGTTTAAGAGCAGGGATTTGCCTTACTGCGTAATAATTGCGCATTTTTTTAACATAATATATCCTACGGAACAAGTGGGAATTTGAAAGGAAGAGATTAAATGAAGGTATACGCCGATAATGCCGCAACCACAATGATGAGCAAAACGGCAAAGGAAGCTATGATGCCCTATTTAGACGTAATCTACGGCAATCCGTCCAGCCTTTACAGCTTTGGACAGGAGGCTAAGACTGCGCTTGAAGAGGCAAGAGCCAAAGTAGCTGCTGTACTGAACGCAGAGCCGAGAGAGATTTACTTTACTTCAGGCGGAAGTGAAGCGGACAACCAGGCTATTCTGTCTGCGGCTATTCTGGGTGAGCGCAAGGGTAAGAAACACATTATTTCCACGAAATTTGAGCATCATGCGGTGCTTCATACACTTAAAAGACTTGAAAAGCAGGGCTTTGAAGTAACTCTTTTGGACGTGCACGAAAATGGTGTTGTAACAGCGGAGGAGGTTGCAGCTGCAATCCGTGAAGATACAGCACTTGTAACAATTATGTTTGCTAACAATGAAATCGGTACAATTCAGCCTATTGCTGAAATCGGTGCTATATGCCGAAGTAAGGGAGTTATCTTCCATACCGACGCCGTACAGGCTGTAGCCCACGTACCGGTTGACGTAAAGGCTATGAATATTGATATGCTGTCTCTGTCGGGACATAAGTTCCACGGACCTAAGGGCGTTGGCGCACTCTATGTAAAGAAAGGCATAATGCTAACTAACCTTATTGAGGGCGGTGCACAGGAGCGTGGCAAGAGAGCCGGAACAGAAAATGTTCCCGCAATCGTCGGTATGGCAGCAGCACTGGAAGAAGCAGCTGAAAACATGGAAGAGAACATGAAGAAAATCACAGAAATGCGTGAAATGCTTATTGAGGGTATTTCCGTAATTCCTCACAGCAAGTTGAACGGCGATCGTGAAAAGCGTGTTCCCGGCACAGTAAACTTCTGTTTCGAGGGTATCGAGGGTGAATCCCTGTTGCTTCTCCTGGATGACGCAGGAATTGCAGCTTCATCCGGTTCAGCCTGCACTTCAGGCTCACTAGACCCCAGCCACGTACTGCTTGCTATTGGTCTGCCTCATGAGGTAGCTCACGGCTCACTGAGACTGTCTGTCTGTGAATATAACACACCTGAGGAAATGAATCATATTATTGAGAATGTACCAAAGGTAGTGGAATATCTTAGAAAATTATCACCCGTATGGGAAGACTTAGAAAAGGGAGTAAAAGAATATGTTATACAGTGAAAAGGTAATGGATCATTTCCGCAATCCGAGAAATGTTGGTGAAATCGAAAACGCTGACGGCGTAGGCGAGGTGGGCAACGCAAAGTGCGGCGATATCATGAAGGTTTATCTCAAGGTTGAGAATGATATTATTTCTGATGTAAAGTTTAAGACCTTCGGCTGCGGCTCTGCAATTGCGGCAAGTTCCATGGCAACAGAAATGATTATGGGTAAGCCTATTTCCGAAGCTCTGACTCTTACAAATAAGGCGGTAGTAGAGGCTCTTGACGGTCTCCCTGCACATAAGATTCACTGCTCTGTACTTGCTGAGGAAGCAGTAAAGTCCGCAGTAAAGGATTACTACGATAAGAACGGAATAGAGTACGACAAGTCTATGTTCTGTGATGGCGACTGCGATTGCTGTCATGACCACGACCACGGCAGCGAGGAAGAATAATCATGACAACAGCTCATATTCAAGAGGAGATACTGCGTCTTAAAAAGGAAAAGGATTTCTGTATCCTTGCCCATTGTTACCAGACTCCCGATATATTGGAAATTGCCGATTTCACAGGTGATTCCTTTGCACTGAGCACTAAGGCGATGGATGTTCCTCAGAAGAATGTAATTATGTGCGGCGTGCGTTTTATGGCTGAAACGGTTAAGATTTTCTCTCCTGAAAAAAATGTATACCTTTCAAGTGCTGATGCAGGTTGTCCAATGGCTGAACAGCTGACTGTAGAGGAGCTTGAAGAACTTAAAAAACAGTACCCTGACCATGCGGTGGTTGCATATGTAAATACCACATCCGCACTGAAAACTCTCTGCGATGTGTGTGTTACCTCTTCATCTGCGGTACAGATTCTGAGAAGGATGGAAGAGAAGAAGATTCTCTTTATCCCTGATTGCAATCTGGGTGATTTTGTTCAGAAGCAGGTACCCGACAAGGAATTTGTAATGATAAATGGTGGTTGTCCTGTACATGGCGCAATGACCCTTGAAGCTGTAAAAAAAGCAAAGGCAGCGCATCCTGAAGCTAAGTTTCTTGTACATCCTGAGTGCATTCCTGAGGTTGTTGCAGAAGCGGACTATGCAGGCAGCACAACAGGCATTATGGATTATGCTGCTAAGTCTGAGGCTGAAAGCTTTATCATCGGCACTGAAAACAGCATAGTACAGCACTTACAGCTTGCACATCCGGATAAACTTTTTTATCCTCTTTCCAAGTACTGCGTCTGTCACGACATGAAGCTTACCACTCTCACTGACGTGTTGAATGTAATGAATGGTACAGCAGGCGAGGAAATTGTAATGAGCGAGGAAATGCGTCTCAGTGCTAAAAAGTGCATGGACAAAATGTTGGAGCTTGGCAAATGAGCAGAGCGCTTATTGCAATGAGCGGCGGTGTTGACAGTTCTGTTTCCGCAGTTATAATGCAGGAGCAGGGTCATGACTGCATTGGTGCAACAATGACACTCTTTACTCCGAAAGACTGTGAGGGCAGTTGTGGCTCTGAGGATAACGCACGTGATGCAAAGGCTGTTGCAGATCGTCTTTCCATGGAACATTATGTTTTTCCTATGGAGGATGTTTTTGCAAAGCATGTTATTGAGCCGTTCATTGACATATATGAAAAGGGTGCAACGCCTAACCCTTGCATCCGCTGTAACCGTTATCTGAAATTCGGCGCACTTCTTAGGAAAGCTCAGGAACTTTCCTGTGATAAGATAGTAACAGGACACTACGCTAGGATTGAAGAAAAGGGAGGAAGATTTCTTCTTAAAAAGGCGAAGAATATCGCTAAAGATCAGACCTATGTTCTCTACTTTTTGAATCAGAATCAACTTGCACATATAGCCTTTCCTCTGGGCAACTTTGATAGCAAGGACGAGATACGTGCAATAGCCGAAAAGCATGACTTTGTAAGTGCTCACAAAAAGGAAAGTCAGGACATCTGCTTTGTCCCAGATGGTGATTATAAGGCGTTTATGGAGGACTTCGTTGGCAAAACCTATGAATCAGGCAATTACTGTGACCTTAAAGGCAACATTCTTGGTAGACATAAGGGCGTTGTAGGCTATACTATTGGACAGCGTAAGGGTCTTGGAATTGCACTGGGAAGGCCTATGTATGTTTGCGGTAAATGTGCAGATACTAATACCGTATTCTTAGGCGATAACGACGATTTGTTCTCAAGTGAGCTTATAGCTGAGGACGTGAACCTTATCCCATTTGACAGAATTGAGGGAGAAATGCGTTTATCAGCAAAAATACGCTATAACCAGAAGGAGCAGCTGGCAAGCGTGTCGCAGTTCCCCGATGGTAGAATAAAAGTAATATTCGATACGCCTCAGCGTGCTGTTTCAAAGGGACAGGCAGTCGTACTCTATGACGGTGATTACGTTGTTGGCGGTGGAACTATAATATGATGAAAAGACTGCTTTGCAGTCTTTTCTGATAATACGAGGAGGTGTATCTTTGTCAAAGTTCAAAGAAAACTTTATAGGTGACAGGGCATTTTACAGGAGAGTGCTTCTTCTTGCTGTGCCTATGATAGTGCAGAACGCCATCACAAGCTTTGTAAGCTTCCTTGATAATATCATGGTAGGACAGATTGGCACAGAGCAGATGTCCGGCGTTGCCATTGTAAACCAGCTCATATTTGTATTCAACATCTGTATTTTTGGTGGTGTTTCAGGTGCGGGTATTTTCGGCACTCAGTTCTTCGGCAAGGGCGATTACGAGGGTCAGAAGCATGCATTCCGCTTCAAGATGTATGCAGTTCTCTTGATTTCCGCAATCGCACTTTTCCTTTTCAGGTTTTTTGATACAGAGCTTATCTCACTCTATCTCAGTGACAGCGGAAGCGTAGGCGATATTACCCTTGCTCGGAAGTATGGTGAGGAATATATACTTGTCATGCTTGGTACTATTGTCCCTTTTGCTGTGTGTCAGGCGTATGTAAGTACAATACGTGAAACTGGACAGACTTTTGTGCCTATGGTAGCCAGTGCAGTGGCGGTTGTTGTAAACCTTGTACTGGACTACATTTTCATCTTTGGCATGGGAAGCGTCCCTGCAATGGGCGTAAGAGGTGCGGCACTTGCGACAGTCGTTGCACGAGTAATAGAATGTATTATCGTGGTTGTATGGACACATCTTCATGCAGACACCAATCCCTACATCAAAGGGGCATACCGAAGCCCTATCATTCCACGGCGCACCTTTATTGACATCCTGAAAAAAGGTACGCCGCTTATGCTTAACGAAATGCTCTGGGCGGCAGGTATGGCGGTTATTGCCCAATGCTATGCGGTAAGAGGTCTTGAGGTTGTTGCAGCTCAGAACATATCTTCAACCATTACAAATCTTTTCAATATAGTCTATCTCCAGCTTGGAGCAAGTATCTCTGTCATAGTCGGACAGAGTCTTGGCGCAGGACGTCTCAACGAAGCTAAAATCTACGCCCGCAGGATGATTTTCTTCAGCGTTGCATGCTGTACCGTGTTTGCGGCACTTATGGCTATTACAGGTGTTTTCTTTCCGCAGATGTACAACACTGAGGAAAGCATACGTGAGCTTGCAAGCAACTTTATCTTCATAGCTGCTCTGGCAATGCCGCTTTGTGCATTTTCACACTGTGCCTATTTTACCCTTCGTTCAGGTGGTAAAACAGGTATCACATTCCTTTTTGACAGCGTTTATACTTGGGTACTACTGATACCCTTTGCATTCTTCCTTGCTCGCTTTACCGATTTGCCTATTATAACAGTATTTTTCTTAGTACAGTTTACTGAGGCTATCAAGGTTGTAATTGGCTTCTTCATGGTAAAGAGTAACATCTGGATTCAGAATATTGTTGCCAAAAATGGATAAAACAAAGGCAGGTTAAAGGTATGATAGGCTTTGTGATAGGACTTGTTTCAGGCGGAGCTGTTGGAGCATTGACCATGGCACTTTGCAGTGCCACTAAAAACGGAGATGACAGCTGCAAATAGTAAATCAAAAACCGAAAACCCATCCCGCTACAAAAAAGCAGGATGGGTTTATTTTGGTATTATGGGTTAAAAAAGAATGTCCTTAAAGCAAATAATAGACTTGTCATACACTAGTTAAAGCTTAGGTAGTGATATTCCTTGACGCTACAAAAGTTGCTTCATTTTATAATTAACAAATCAAGCCCACCTGAAAACAGGTGGGCTCTGGCGCGCCTGACTGGAGTCGAACCAGCGACCTTCAGAGTCGGAGTCTGACGCTCTATCCAGCTGAGCTACAGGCGCATAACATAAATATTATACCATATCACCGCTCAGAGTTCAAGGGATTTTTGTAAAAAAATTCATGCTTGCTCCAATTTTTTAAAAATAGTCCACGCCGCCAATAACATCGGGTCACATACAGCCAGCGCAGCAGGGGACTGACCTTTGAGTTCTGTCGTTCTCTTGTCAAAACAGAAGCATTGTCCAAGTACATTGATGGTAACGGTATTCTCGTTTTCTGTGTCAATATACGCCATAACCGCTTCTGTGTCACCGCTGCTTACACTGAGACTTCTGTAAACCAGGGTAAAGCCGAGAATACCCGCATTCAAGATAGCGTAGGATAACAAAGCTGATGTAAGTTTTAAAAGCTTGTGTTTCATTTTCTTCTCCTTTTCAGTGTAAATCCAGGAGCACTTCTGAGAGTGCATCCCCAAAGAGAGAGCCTGCATAAACTGCTTGTTCGAGAGTGTTTCCGTGGGAACCAACTTCTATAAGCAGACTGCCTGTTGTAAGATTCTGGTTGTAGCGGCGATAATCGAAGAGTACAGGACGGGTAAGCCCTGGGTACATACTCTCCATTGTCTCCTGTAAGCGACAGGCAAAACGAAAGTTGAACATGTAGTTTGGCATATCCATTGTACCATCGTCGCAGCCTGAAATTATCATAACCTGTGCAGCTTCCTTGCCGTTTATATCTACTATAGGTTGGGTGATGGTAGTGTCAGAGGCAATGGCGTCCCTATGTATATCGAGGACCACCTTTATACTTGGATTTTCTTCCAATATAGCTTTAACTGTCTCGGCACTGCGCTCATATGCTCCTGTGTAGGATGGGTAATCGTGGATGGTGATGTCGTGTATGCAGACAATATTCGCTTCTCTCAGCTTTTCACATATAGCTTCACCTACGGCAATGACGTTCCGCTCTTCGTCAGTGGTACGGTAGTTGAACTCAGGGTCGTAGCTGTCACGGACGTATGGCTCGTAAGATTCGGTAGTGTGCGTGTGCATGATAAGCACCTGTGGCTTTTCGTTTATGGATATTTTAAAGGCAGGAGGAAGCTGACTTTCAGCGAGAAGAGTACTGTTTTCGACATGGGTGTGGTTTACTACCTGACCGCCGCCATCAAGGGAGAAGAACTTCTTTCCCGAGTAACCTGTAAGGGTTGTGCGTATAATCTCCGTCTGCTCATCAATGTTCCACTGTTCAGGATAGGGCTTCGGACCTGTATCGCGCTTATTTTCAGTGGTTTCTGTCTCTTTTGTTTTATCGGAGTCCGCTTCCATGGCATCTTCATTAAGTGGATTCCATGATTCAGGTACAAGGCTGGGATAGGCTTCACTTAGAATATTTCCCAGAGAGACTCCCTCAGCCGTGCTTTCCTTATTGTCTGTTTTTACGCCTGAATTAACCGTATATGCCCATATACCCAGTATAAGCGCAACTGCAGTTATAAGAATAATAAGTCTTATTCTTCGTCTCCGTCTATAATAACCCATTCTCCGCAAAATTACCGCCGCCTTTACATTATTGTCCTGTAAATATATTTTATGCGGTAACTTTCGCAAAAATGCAGAAAAAACGGCAGAACAAATGTTCTGCCGCAGAATGATTCAGATTAAAGACCGGCGTTCCAGTTCCAGTTGTAGAGATCGAGTTGAGTGATATTGAAAGGTGTGAGCTGGTAAACACAGTGGTTAATCCAGTTTGAAAAGAGAAGATTTGCGCTACATCCCCAGGAGAAAGGAGGTTCTTTGGATGGGTCATCGCCTGGGAAGTAGTTGAAAGGCAGATGTATGTCAATGCCCTTATCTACATCGCGGAAATATTCACTTTTTAAGGTTTCGCGGTCGTATTCAAAGTGACCTGTGATGAAGTATTGTCTGCCGTTGTTGTTGCCTACAATGTGTACGCCTGCCTGTTCTGATTCGGTGAGAATGGTGAGAGCTTTACATTTTTCTATATCTTCCCGTCTCACCTCTGAGAGCCGTGAATGGGGTGCTAAAAACGTATCGTCAAAGCCTCGAAGTAGCTGTACGTTCTTTTCAAGCACCTTATGAGGGAAGATGCCAAACATTTTCCGTGGCAGATCGTATTTGGGGATTTTGTGGTGGTAGTAGAGACCTGCAAGAGCGGCCCAGCAGATATGCAGTGTTGAAAAGACGTGGGATTTGGTCCATTCCATGATGGTGCAGATTTCGTCCCAGTAGTCAACATCGGCGAAATCCAGATGTTCTACAGGTGCACCCGTAATAATACATCCATCGTAGTAGTTGTCTTTGATTTTGTCGAAGGTACGGTAAAAAGCATCCAGGTGAGTTTTTGCGGTATTCTTACTTACATGGCTTGCAATTTGCAGAAATTCAACATTCACTTGAATGGGCGTATTACTGAGCAATCTGAGAAACTGACATTCAGTCTCTATTTTTTTAGGCATAAGGTTGAGCATAATAACTCGAAGTGGACGAATATCCTGATGTGATGCACGAACATTGTCCATAACAAAGATATTTTCTTTTTGAAGCGTTTGATATGCGGGAAGGTCGGGCGGTATACAAATGGGCATAAACGGGGACTCTCCTTTTAGTTTTCTTTTCCTATAGCGTTGCGGATTGCGCGTAGCTCTTCTGCCGTGAGGTCTCTGAATGAACCGGGCTTCATCATACCAAGTTTCAAAGGACCTACACTTACACGTCTGAGTCTTGCTACTTCAAGACCGAGAGACTCGCACATACGGCGAATCTGTCTGTTTCTGCCCTCCTTGATTGTCATAAGGAGAACAACTCTTCCCGGCTCTCGTGTCTTTACGACAACGTTTGCAGGGAGAGTCTTTCTGCCATCAAGCTCAATACCGCTTGCAAGTTGAATGAGTTGGTCCTCGGTGATATCAGGACGAACGGTAACACGGTAGGTTTTGCTGATGTGCTTACTGGGGTGCATAACATCGTTTGCAAATTTGCCGTCGTTGGTGAGCAGCAACAGACCCTCGGAGTCCTTGTCGAGACGACCTACAGGGTAAACACGTTCTTCAACGTCCTCTAGCAAATCCATAACACAGCGTCTGTCCAACTCGTCAGAAGTGGTTGTAACATAGCCGCGGGGTTTATACATAATGAGATAGCGGTAGGATTTTTTTGGCGAAAGGTAGATTCTTTCACCTGAAACAGTGATATTATCCTGGTATGTAGCCTTGTCACCCAGTTTTACAGGATGACCGTTAAGCTTTATTTTGCCCTTTGTAATTAGCTCCTCTGCCTTACGGCGTGAACAGTAGCCTGCATCAGCAAGAAGCTTCTGAATTCTTATTTTCTCCAAAATATTTTTCTCCTTAATTTTATTTTAAGACAGCCTCTTCCTTTGCATATAAAGACTGTCTTGAAATTTCTCTTCCGTTAAGCGTGTGTACAAGTTCTCCGACTATATCGCCTCTGTCCACTGGTGCATAGAGGAACGGGGCTGATTCAATGTGCCACTGCGCCGAAAGTTCATATCCTGCGGGAACACGGCATATAAGTCGGTTTTTTGAGTAAATTGGCACTGACTCTCTGTCACCTCCTGCCACGGGAACTGCAATGTCAGTGGGACTATAGATTTCTACAGCTTTAGTTTCTGCAAAAGCTGCATCGTATAGCCTTATGTGGTCGTTCCAATCGTCTTTGTCATTTAATGTGACGCAGATAAGCACCGCACCGTCCCGTTCACAAGCTGAAACCAGGCATCTGCCTGCTTCATCGGTAAAGCCTGTTTTAACACCGATAATGCCGTCATACATCTCCAGCAGTTTGTTTGAGTTGTAGAGCCAACGGTCGTAGGGCGGATTGCCGAAGGTAAGCTTCATAGCCTTTTGAGAACATATTTCACGGAAATCTTCATTTTCCAGGGCTTCTGCAGTTAACAGAGCCATGTCATAGGCAGTTGAATAGTGGTTGTCATGGTGAAGCCCTGAGGGCGTGACAAAGTGAGTGTCAGTCATACCGATTTCAGCGGCACGGTTATTCATTATGTCGGCAAAGGCAGAATAACTTCCCGCAATTTTTACAGCTGCCGCACCTGCGGCATCGTTTCCTGATGGAAGAAGCATACCAATGCATAAATCTCTCTTGCTGACAATATCGCCGTTCTGTAAACCCATGGATGAGCCTTCAACCTTTATAGCCTCTGAATCCACCGTGAATTCACTGTCAAGATTGCCGCTTTCCAGACACAGTAGTGCTGACATTATCTTTGTTGTACTTGCCATAGGAAGCTTTTCCCTGGCAGAGCCTTCAAAAATCACCGTCCTTGTAAGTGCGTCCATGATAATGTACGCTTTAGCGCTTGTATCAGGCGCAGCGCAGACAGGGGAGTAGTTTCCGAAGAGAAATACTGCTCCCACACATAACGCCAGAAAAAACCTTTTCATAGCAAGCCTCCATCCTCAAAGTATTGCTATAAGTCTATGAGGAGAGAATCCTTGTTAGAATTGATTATTCAGCTACGCTGTCTGTTTCAGCGTGAGTGTTCTCATTTTTGGCTGTCTTGTTTTCCTTGTGATTTTCAATCATTTCACTTATTTTGTCTAGCAGCTCTGGCATGGAACGGATAGCACTTGTAAATTTGTCATCACCTGGTGAAATCTGAATAAGACGAACGTTTCCATCATTATTGATAACGAGGAATGCCACAGGCTGAACAGTAACTCCTGCACCTGCACCGCCACCGAAAAGTTCCTTGGGATTTTGCTTGGCAGGCAGGTCAGAGCCGCCTGAAGCAAATCCGTAGGAAACCTTGGAAACAGGGATAATGGTTGTATCACCGGCATGAATCGGGTCACCGATAACGGTTTTTACATCGCCCATCTGGCGAATCTTTTCGATGGTGGTATCCATCATTTGGGAGATTTTAACCTTTTCATTTTGAGTCTGCATTTTTGGTATCCTCCTTGTGTCTGGTTTTTGAATATGTGTTCTGAGCTACATTGTCTTGCTGACTACGCAGCATTTTTTTGAAATATGTCCATACAAGAGCTGCTATCGCTGCCAAAACAGCGGATGGACTTGCCTTAGCTCTGAATTTTGCCGTGTAAACGGTAGCTTCGCAGCCGAATCTGGGCAGCACTTCAATGTGGTCAGCCTTGATATTGAAAAAGGATTGGAAGAACGCAAGAAGATTGGACACAGCAGTACAGATTCTACCATATTGCAGTGCACATTCATAAGCGTCGAAGTTGCCAACCTTGATGTCAATATATAGACGTGAAATGCGTATGCCTTTAAATAAACGTCTAGCCCCCTTACCTACGGGTTCAAGTAGTGATTTTACAAGAGCGATATAGTCTTTGATGGTACGCTTTTTCTGTATCATAACAGGTTTGCCTTTGGCGGCACGCTTCTTGTTTTTAGCTTCTTGCTTTGCCATTTTACGGGCTGCCTTTTCTTCCTTCTGCTGCTTTTTGAGACGCTTCTTTTCGCAAAGTGTCTTTTTTTCTTCGGGAGTTATCGGGGGCTTCTTTTTTGTGCTGTCGAAAACCGTAAACCCGCAGTAGGAAGCCTTTATATAAGTTTTATTGTCCTCATACTTGAAATCCACCACTATAGGCATGAACAGTATAAAAAGTATTATTACCAGAATACAGAGAAAAATTATCCAGCCTGTCATAGTGTACTCCTTTCCTGAGCTTGTACAGAATCAAGTCTCAGCTTCTTCCTGTTGCTCCTCATTATCAGGATGTCTTTGAAGTATAGGAAGAGGCGGTAGGTCGCCGAGAGAGGTGAGTTCAAAACAGCGGAGAAAAATCTCTGTTGTTTTGTAGGCAACAGGTCGTCCCGGGATGTCAAGGCGTCCGTCCTCTTCAAGAAGCTCACGTTCAACCAGGGTGTTTACAACGGAACTGCTGTCAACGCCTCTTACATGTTCAATAAAGCTCTTGGTAACAGGCTGATTATATGCAACAATGGTTAAAACCTCCATTGCCGCATTTGAAAGAGGTGCACTCTTTTTATTTTCCATAGCAGCTCTTATGAAAGGCGCAAATTCCTTTTTAGTACAGAGCTGCCAACTTTTATTCAGTGAAACGATGTGAAGTCCGCTTCCTGATTCTTCGTATCGGTCGTTGAGAGTACGGATGATGTCGGGAAGCTCCTTTTCGTCTGTGCCCAAAACCTCACTAAGCCGTTCGCCCGGAACAGGTTCGCCCAGAGAAAAAAGCACTGCCTCAGCAATGGCTGCCATTTTTATTATGTGTGAATGTTCCATGTTTCGTCCTCCTCCTGAGTACCCGCAGGCACGAAAATTTCCTCAAAGCCTTTACGGTACAAATAGGTGTTATCATCGCTGATGCAGATTCTGCCGTGCTTGGTAAGTTCTAAAATCGCCAGAAATAGTGCAACTCTTGCTGAACGCTCCCTTATATCTGCATACATAGCGTCAATGTAAACGTGCTCGTTTCTGTGGAGATTGCGTATTACATAGACAACCTTCGACATAACAGACACATAGCTTCGATTTACAACAGCCTGAAGCTTGTCTGTAGGTTTTTCGTCTTTTTTAATGAGTTTTCTTCCCATTGCTAGGAAAGCCTCGGACAGAATACTGGGGTCGTGTTTGCGATCGTATCTTGCAGGGATGTCCATTTTGACAGGCTTGCGTACAAAGATACTGTCACCCCGGAACCGCTTCCTGAGAAGCTCCGCAGCCTGCTTACAGAGGGCATATTCAATAAGTGCGCCCTGCAACTCTTCTTTCTGCTTTTCAGCGTCGTTGGGCTTTGGCAGAAGGGATGCGGTTTTTATAAGGATAAGCCTTGCAGCCATCTCCAGAAATTCACCGGCAAGCTCCAGGTCATGCTCACGGGCTTGCTCAAGGTAGAGAAGATATTGCTCTAAAAGACTTGAAATTTCGATATCGTAGATGTCAAGCTTGTGTTTAGTGATGAGATTTAGGAGCAAATCCATCGGTCCTTCAAAAACCTCAAGCTTAAATGAAATTTTGCTCATATTTTAACCTGTAATCGCTTTCATAATAAAACTAACCCAGTTTGTACCCTTTACAAAAAGGCTGTAGATGCTGCTTGAACACCATGAAAGAGGCATATCAAGGGCAGGAGAGATGATAAGTACTATAAATATAATAGAAACAATCATCTGATTACGTTGAATCCAAATTAGAACACGAGTAGGCAGGAATTGCATAAGAACCTTTGAGCCATCCAGAGGGGGGATGGGAATCAGGTTGAATACAGCAAGACCGATATTTGTAAGGGTAAAGTAGAAGAGAATAAGATCAATACTTGAAAGTACATTGTAGATTCCCTGTGCATCATAGGGGATTGGAATCCCCTCAACGACCCGAAGCAGAATCATACTTACGAAAGCCGCAATAAGGTTTGAGAACGGACCTGCCAGAGAAGTCCAGATTATACCGTTTTTGGGATTGCGCATGGCGAGTGGGTTAACAGGAACGGGTTTAGCCCAGCCGTAGCCGGTTAGCACCAGAAGAACTGCGCCGAATGGGTCAACGTGGGCAAAGGGATTGAATGTAAGTCTACCTGAACTTTCGGCGGTATGATCACCGCATTTTTTAGCAACAAAGGCGTGGGCAAATTCGTGAAGAGGAAGAATCAAGAGTATAACCATGATTCTCGCAACGATTGTGAATAAATCAAGATTTAAAAAGCTCATTTTAAGTACCTCACAGGGGATTTGAGAAATTGTAATACTTATTATTATACAACATATTCCGGTAGATTTCAAGAGAAATTTGTCAGGAAAACCGTAATAAAAAATTTTTTTTGAAAAATCTCAAAAAAGGCTTGCTTTTTTTCGCAGAATCTGTTATAATAGTCTCTGTTAGTTTATTTAAGGAGGTGCAGCAAATTATGGCAAAATGTGAATTTTGCGGCAAGGGTGTTACATTTGGTATCAAGGTGTCTCACTCACACAGACGCTCCAACAGAACATGGAAGCCGAACGTAAAGCGCGTAAAGGCGATTGTGAAGGGTACGCCCTGTCATGTATACGTTTGCTCCAGATGCCTGCGCTCCGGCAAAGTTGAGCGTGCGTAATCGGTTCTGACCGATGCTTCAGATATGGAGAAAAGCTTCAGGAGAGTTTCCCTGTAAAGGAGAAACTGTCCTGATTTTTTCTATATTCGGGCAAAATTTGAATGAAAATAAAATCATTGCATAAAATTTGAATTAATACTTGATTTTTTGTGCAATGTGTGATATACTTTAATTATCGTGCATTTTATGTGAGAGAAAATTTAGACGAGGTGAATATACAACATGGCACAGATGAAAAAACCAACAGTTAAAAATCCGGAGCTTGTTGAGGCTATCTCAAACTTTAAAGCTCAGAATACCCCGGCAAATGAAGAAGCAATGAAAGAAGCAATCAAGAATGCACAGTTTATTGCTCCTGTAATTATGGACGACCTGCCGGACAACCTCCAGCCCGGTGAAAAGCATACAGCACAGGCTAAATTTATGCTGGTTCAGCAGAAGAGTGGTGCAAAATTCTTTCCTGTATTTACGGAGTGGCTTGAGCTTCTCAAGTGGAAGAATGACCCTGATGTAAAGACTGTTACCCTTAACTTTGAGCAGTTCTGCAACGTGGTTTCAGGTAGCCCTGAGGCGATGGGTCTTATTGTAAATCCCGGCGAAGAGGGCCTTATTGTTTCCAGAGAGAAGATGAGCGAACTTGCAGGCAAATCTCTTTCGCCTGCGGCACCTGCACCTGTTCCCCCTGCGCCTGAGGTTGTTATCGACAAGGAGAGAATGCTCTTTGGAAGCGATGTACAGACAAATCCTGAGGTTATTGAAGCGATTGAAAACTTCCGCAAGAATAGAAACCAGGGTACAGAGCAGGCTATGCTATCTGCGATCCGCCAGGCTAAGTTTGTAGCACCTGTACAGATGGAAGAGTTGCCCAAGGATCTGAAGCTGAAGCAGGGTGAAACTCATCAGGCACAGGTTAAGTTTGTTATGATTCAGAAGGATGGTAAGAAGTTCTTCCCGTTGTTCACTGACCAGGGTGAGTTGGCACGCTGGAAGAATATTCCTGAGCATAAGACGATTCTACTTACATTTGAACAGTATGTAAATATGCTGTCACAGCAGGGCGGCGAAGCTGAGGGTATTGTTGTAAATCCTTTTGGTGCAGCACTACCCATGCCTAAGCAGCAGGTACTTGCACAGCGCAATAATGTTGAGCTGTTTGACCTTAAGACTGTTCCTATGGATCTTCTTAAGGAGCTGTCTGATCACTTCGAGGGCGAGGATAAGATTCATGCGGCATGGATTATGGGCATGAAGGCAGCGGGCAGAGATAGCTATATGCTCTTTGTTGATCATGATGCTCTTACAACACCTGACCAGCAGAAGGCACTCTATGAGCCTATTGGCAATTTGGTTGGCAAGTATACAGAGGGGGTTCCTTGTGGCATTATCCCCG
The DNA here is from genome assembly GCA_964594275.1 of uncultured Ruminococcus sp. GTDB lineage: Bacteria > Bacillota > Clostridia > Oscillospirales > Ruminococcaceae > Ruminococcus_C. The sequence goes on from CAZQMA010000005.1 coordinate 18,717, forward strand.
CTGGTATGCCTCAGGCGCATCAGGTTATCAACGGCAAGGTTCCTTTCTATAAGGAAGGCAAGTAAGCTATATAAGAACGAATCCGCAGAGCGATTGCTTTGCGGATTTTTTTGTTTTACAGACTGGATGTTTCTTGATGTTTTTTAGAAATGTCATATCATCTGATTACTTATCACGTCAGTGACATAAAGGGGTACAGTATTTTGATAAAAAAAGCTTCGACTGAATTAACAATCGAAGCTTTTTGGAGGCGCCACCCAGATTTGAACTGGGGATCAGGGTGTTGCAGACCCACGCCTTACCACTTGGCTATAGCGCCGCTGGAGCGGATTACGAGGCTCGAACTCGCTACCTCCACCTTGGCAAGGTGGCGCTCTACCAGATGAGCTAAATCCGCAAAAAATGGCGATCTGGATGGGATTCGAACCCACGACCTCTGCCGTGACAGGGCAGCGTTCTAACCAACTGAACTACCAGACCGTATGGTGGAAGTTACAGGGCTCGAACCTGTGACCCTCTGCTTGTAAGGCAGATGCTCTCCCAGCTGAGCTAAACTTCCATCACTTTCCATTTTTCTTTTCTTCGCTGTATCTCTCAGCGACAATAACTATTATACACCATCTTGAAGCATTTGTCAAGCCTTTTTTGCAATTTTTTTCAAATTTTTTTGATGACAGGAAAATCCCGAAATTACGCTGAAAATGTATTTTCTCGTAAGAAAAAATCAAAAATTCTCAAAAAAATATTTTTGTCTATTGATTTATTCAGTGGCAGGGTTTATAATAAAAATGAGTATATACTATATATTACATACGAGGAAAGGAAAATGAGTATGATAAAGTATTACGATTTATCAGGTGTATGGGATTTATCTCTTGCACAGATGCAGGGAAGTGTTCCTTTAGCCTTTGACGATACAATATCCCTACCGGGTACAACCTCTTTGGCAAAAAAAGGTACGCCAAACTCTGCGCATGAAACAGGGTTCTTAACCGATGCTTATGCCTTTGAGGGACAGGCATGGTTCAGAAAGCAGGTGTACGTCGCCCCTAAATTGATAGGAAAACCTATGAAGCTTACTCTGGAGCGAACACGTCTGACGCAGCTCTGGATTAATGGCGAATACGTGGGATGCGCAGATAGCCTTTGTACACCTCATATATATGATGTGGGTGAGTATATAAAAAAGCCACTGGTTGATATTATTATATGCGTAAAAAATACAGATTATCCCACCAAAGGCGGACACCTTACCTCCCCTGATACTCAGTCAAACTGGAACGGCATCACAGGTGAAATAAGTCTTAAAGTCATGGACGAGGTTTATGCAGACGAGATTACTGCATATCCTGATATTGAAAACCATAGTGTAACTCTTAAAATGAAGCTTCATGGTGCATCTCATGCTGTGCTCAGCGCAAGTGCTAGAGTTTTAGAGGATGACGAGTACGACTGTATCCCAGAGTTTGAAGGTGAAATTTTCGCCGATGAAAACGGTCTTGCAACAGTCGAGATTCCATTGGGCGATGAACTTTATCTCTGGAGCGAGTATACTCCCGCACTCTATTATATGTGGCTGCGTGTAAATGATTCAGATTGTGAGACGATTTCATTTGGTCTCCGTGATATGAGAGCCGATGGCCACGAGTTTACCGTAAATGGTATTCCTACTATGCTCCGTGGTAAGCATGATGGTATGATTTTCCCGCTTACAGGCTATGCACCAACTGACGTAAACGAATGGCTGCGTATTCTCACCATTGCCAAGGAATACGGCATCAATCACTATCGTTTCCACACTTGCTGTCCGCCTGATGCGGCGTTTACAGCGGCAGATATTTTAGGTATATATATGGAGCCTGAGTTGCCATTCTGGGGTACACTTACCGCTCCTGAGGACGAAAATCACAACGCAGAAGAGCAGCAGTACCTTATTGACCTGGGATACAAGATTATGCAGTCTTTCGGAAACCATCCCTCCTTTGTTATGTTCTCTTTGGGCAATGAGCTTTGGGGAAGCGGCAGGAGAATGGGCGATATAATCCGAGGTTACAAGGAGTTTGACTCCAGACACCTTTATACTCAGGGCTGCAACAACTTCCAGCATTACCCTCAGATTTTGCCTGAGGACGACTTTTACGTTGGCGTTAGACTCAGCAAGCACCGTCTTATTCGTGGCTCTTACGGCATGTGCGATGCGCCTTTGGGACATGTACAGACTGACCGTCCCGGCACAAGACGTTGCTATGACAGCGATATTCTCCCTGAGGTTACAGAAGCTGCAGATACTGGCGATGTAAAGGAAATTGAAATCCAGTATGGAACAGGGGTTAAAAAGGTACAGGTGAGCAGTACTGCTGAGGGACTTATGCCTCATGTGCCTGTTATCACCCATGAAATAGGACAGTACGCTGTTTATCCAGATTTCAAGGAGATTGACAAGTACACAGGACCTTTAAAGGCACGTAATTTTGAGGTGTTCCGAGAAACCTTAAAAGACAAGGGCATGATTTCACAGGCTGAGGACTTCTTCAGATGCTCAGGACTTCTGTCCGCAGCTTGTTATAAGGAAGAGCTTGAAGCGGCGATGCGTTCAAAGCTTGTAGCAGGCTTCCAAATTCTTGATTTGCAGGATTTCAGTGGTCAGGGTACGGCAACTGTTGGTATGCTGGACGCATTTATGGATAGCAAGGGTCTTATCTCTCCCGAGGAGTGGAGAATGTTCTGCTCTGACGGTGTAATCCTGGCAAAGTTTGACGAGTATGTACTTACGGCGGGAGATAAGTTTACCGCTGATATAGTACTTAGACGCTATGGAATTGACGAAATGGATGAATGTCAGGCTGAGTGGCTTCTTCTTACCGATGAGGGTGAAGAAATCGGCAAGGGTACGTTTGATGCTGAAATAAATAGCACAGGACTTTCTGAAATAGGTACTATCGAAGTACAGCTGCCTTGTTCGGATCGTGCACAGTGTCTCCACCTGATACTTTCAGTTGCAGGAACGGAAATATGCAATGCATATGACTTTACACTTTACCCCAGACAGGATGCCCCCGCTCTTGAATCCAATTCTAATCTTATTATTACCTGTGACTATGGAGAGGCAAAGGTAGCTCTTAGTGAAGGCCGAGCAGTGTTCTATATGCCCGCAGAAGTAAAGGAGAGCATAAAGGGCTTCTATTGCACAGAATTCTGGTGCTATCCCATGTTCAGGGATATATCCCGCTGGATGGGCAAGGATGAGCCTGTGGGTACAATGGGTCTGTGCATTGACACGGCACATCCCGCCCTTGACGGTTTCATAAGCGAAGAGTACTCAACGCCTCAGTGGTATGATATTGTGACTCATGCTGATTGTGCAGTGCTTGACGGCATGCCTGAGGGATACCGTCCAATTGTACAGATGATAGACAACTTTGAACGCTGTCATCGTCTGGGAATTCTCTTTGAGGCAAGGGTAGGAGAGGGCAGACTTCTTGTATGTACAAGCCGTCTCAGCGAGATTCTTGACCGCATTGAGGTAAAACAGTTTGTAAAGGGCATAATCGCCTACGCATCCTCAGACCAATTTATACCCGAAACAGAAATTACCACAGAACAGCTTGACAGACTTTTCAGCTGACAATATAAAGGAGTAGAAAATATGAAAACAATAGGAATTATCGGCGCAATGCCTTCGGAGCTTGCTGACATAAGAGCGGCTCTTCCAGGATCGGAAATCATAAAGAAGGCGGGATTTGATTATCACGTAAACCAGCTTACACCGGAAACCCGTGTTGTACACGTATGTAGCGGCATTGCCAAGGTAAATGCGGCGGTATGCACTCAGGCGCTTATTGACACATTTCAGGTTGATGCAGTGGTAAACGCAGGCATTGCAGGCGGTATGAATACGGACGTAAAGGTCTGCGATATTGTAATCTCAAACGAGGTCTGCTCTCATGACCTTGACCTACATTTTCTGAACGATTATCCACCTTACTGCGGCATATACAAGTCAGACGAGGCTCTTATGAATCTTGCAGCTGAGTGTTGTGACAGCTTTGGGGTAAATCACTTCTATGGCAGAATCGTTTCAGGTGAAGCATTTATCTCTGATAATGCTGTGAAGCAGGACATCAAGGACAGACTTGTCCCTCATGCGGTAGACATGGAAAGTGCAGCTGTGGGACAGTGCGCATACCGTAACGATGTACCCTATGTAAGCGTCCGCTGTATCTCTGATAATGCAGATGACGAGGGCGCAATGTCTTTTGATACATTCGAGAAGATTGCCGCTAAGCGTGTTGCGGATGTGGTAATTGAGATGGCGAAGAGATTTTAAATATACTGTGGCAAAAAAGGCGACCGTTTAAACGGTCGCCTTTACGTGTTTTTATATCAGTTAAGCTTAATCCTCGAAAACAGGAATCATAGAGCAAACCTCTGCGCCTGCACTGTGGAGTGCCTCAGCAAAGCAATTTGCAGTCTGTTCGTTACAGGAAGCAATGATGCAGCTATTTGCACACTGTGATTCAACAACCAAGTTGAGAGACTTTGCAGCCTTTTCAAACATTTCAGCGTCAGCTTTGTCTGTACGTACAAAGCGGGGAGCGTAGAATGAGTCCATTCCTGCAATGAAATCAGTTCCCTCTGTAAGAATCCATTCATGAGAAGCAATATTGTGTTCAGCCTTTGCAGCATCAATGATATCGCCCAGAACTGCGCTTGCTGTGGGCAACTTACCTGCGCCTCTGCCGTAGAACATAGTCTTGTCGAAGCCATCCCCCCAGACCATAACAGCATTGAATACACCGTCAACGTGGGAAATCAGGCAGTCGTCCTTAACAACCATAGGCATAACTGTAGGCAGGATTCTGCCGTCTTGGAGACGCTTTACACAGCCGATAAGCTTGATAGCTGCGCCGAAACTCTGTGCAGACTCTACGTCCTCAAGAGCGATTTCACGGATGCCCTTTGTATAAACGCTGTCAGGATAAACGTGCTTGCCAAAGATGAGGGATGCCAGAATACATATTTTTCTGCAGGCGTCGTGACCATCAACGTCAGCTGAAGGCTCACGCTCAGCATAGCCCAGATCCTGTGCAAGCTTCAGAGCCTCATCAAAGCCCATTTTGTCGCAGAACATCTTCTCCAGGATGAAATTTGTTGTGCCGTTTAAGATACCGGCAGCAGCGGAAATATCGTTGCCTGCGAGACATGTATGAAGAGGTCTGATGCAAGGGATAGCGCCACCGACGCTTGCTTCAAAGAAGAAGTTACAGTCGTTAGCCTTAGCGGTCTGGAGAAGAATATCACCCTTTTCCGCAACCAACTGCTTATTTGAAGTTGCAACGCTCTTACCTGCTGCAAGACAGCTGTTTACAAACTGGAAAGCGGGATTTACACCGCCCATGCACTCTGCAACATACTTAACCTCAGGGTCGTTCAAAATGATATTGATATCATTTACAACCTTGTCGGCGTGAGGGTCTCCGGGAAATTCACGAAGATCCAGAATATACTTTACATCCAGCTCTTTGCCGGTGTTTTTTTCAATTTTAGCCTTATTCTTGTAAAACAGCTCAACAACGCCTGAACCAACTACGCCGTAGCCTAATACAGCAATTTTTTCCATTATGTTATACTTCCTCTCAAAAATATTATTCACCGGACAGCAGCTTTACTTCCACTACGCCCTTTACCTCACGGAGAGCGTTTGTAATCTCGGCGGGGTTTGCGGCACTGTCACCGAACTGGAGCGATATACTTACCGCCGCAACGCCGTCAACAGGTATGCTCTGGTTTACTGTAAGAATGTTTGCGTTGAGTGTGTGAAGCTTTAAAAGCAGATTGGAAAGCACTCCGCTTTCGTCACGAAGCACTGCGGAATAGTTTACGATTCGCTGTGTCATCTTGTCATCGTATGCAAATACATAGTCGCGGTACTTGTAAAATGCACTTCTTGAAATACCAACGCTCTTGCAGGCAGAGGCAAAGCTCTTTTCCGACCTGTCCGCAACAAGCTTTTTTACTTCCAGTACTTTTATGAAAATTTCAGGCAGTACTGATGTGTCCACAACGATAAACTGATTCTGCATAGGTTCACATCCTCTCAAAAACATCTGAAGCAAATGCTTCGTCCGTGTGAGAAGTACAATTGTACTCTCTTTACGTTACTACTATACCACGAAAACAGGATTTTGTCAAGTGTAATCCTGTAATATGGGCGATTAGTAATGGATAATTAATATTTACAGCAATAAAAACGGCTGACCGTTTCAGCGGTCAACCGTTCAGTGTATATTAAGTAGTATAAAACAAGTCGGTTTATCATGCCGTTCCTCTGAGAATATCTGCAACTTCGCTTACAGTAACATAAGCTCGGGGATCGATGGTATGAACGATATTTCTCATGCGAGCAATCTGAAAGCGGTTTACAACGAAGTAGATAATTGTTTTATCGGCATTTGAATATCCGCCTGTAGCTGCAATTTTGGTTGTACCGCACTCGAACGCCTCCATAAGAGCAGAGCTTATATCGTCGGGGTGGTCGGTGATAATCATAACGGACTTTGAGCGGTCGAAACCCTCTACAATGAAGTCAACGGTTTTAAGTCCTGCTGCATATGCAACAATTGAATAAAGAGGTAGAATCCAGCTTCCCATGACGAAGCCGCAGATTATGTAGAGAATGACATTGTAAATCATAACAAAGGTACCAACGGTAATCCCCAACTTTTTTGCAAATGTAACAGCCAGAACTTCAATACCGTCAATTGCACCGCCGTAGCGTATAGTAAGACCGCTTCCCACACCTGAAATTATGCCGCCAAAAAGCGCACACAGTAGTAGATCCTGTCCTGCCAGAGGTGACGCAATGCTGACATCTACAGGAAGAACATCGGTTATAAGCCACGAACAGATGGAGTAAACCGCAACAGTAAATAAAGAGTATATAGTAAAAATTGCCCCCTGCTTTTTAAGACCGAATAGGAATATCGGTATATTGAGAATAAGCAGAAAAACGGACAGGGAGAGGTATTCCGGGGTAATCTGTGAAAGCAGAATTGATGTACCGGAAATGCCGCTGTCGTAGAGGTTTACCGGTGCTAAAAACACGGTAACGCCGAAAGCGTTGATACAGCCTGCAACCAGAAGAATGAGGAAGTTTTTGAGTGTAAGTCTGCCCAGGATTTCTTTGATTTTTGTTTTCATATGTTACTCCTTTCAGTTATAAAAAATCCGTCCTACAGCACGAATCAGAGATGGTTCACGCCACAGGACGTTTCAATTGGCGCCGCTTGGGGGAATCGAACCCTCAACTAACCCTTAGGAGGGGTTTGTTATATCCATTTAACTAAAGCGGCATATACCGTGCGGTATTTAAACTACACAATTATTATTATACACTATCAGAGCGGAAAATGCAATACCTTTCACGAAAATTATACATAAGCTCTGAAAGTAAAAAAGTGGGAGACCCGAAAGCCGCCCACTGAAACATTTATATTATACGAAATTTATGCATTAACGCCGTATTCAGCACGATAAGCACGCATTGCATCCAGGTATTCGGCAAAGGGGATAACGCCGTCCTCAATGGCTTTGATGATATCGTCCATAGTAACAATAGCATAAACCTTTACGCCGTATTTAGCATATGCTTCCTGTACAGCGGAGTTATCACTGCCCAGGGCCTTTTCCATACGGTCAACGGTAATAACCATACCTTTGATGTCAACATCAGCAGCACCTTTGAGTTTTGGGTAAACCTCTGTGAGAGCTTTGCCTGAGGTCATAACGTCCTCGATGATAACAACCTTTTCGCCATCTGTAAGAGTCTTGCCTACAAACATACCACCTTCGCCGTGGTCCTTTACTTCCTTACGGTCGAAGCAGTAGTTTACTTCTGTATTGTGGTCATTTGCCAATGCAACAGCTGCACTTACAGCCAGAGGTACGCCTTTGTAAGCCGGTCCGAAGAGGGTTTCGACCTCAATGCCGTTATCCTTGATACAAGCAGCATAGTACTTGCCCAACTGTGCAAGCTGCTTACCTGTCTTGTAGTTACCTGTGTTAATGAAATATGGAGCGATTCTGCCGCTTTTCAGTGTGAAAGAGCCGAATGTCAGTACTCCGCAATCCACCATAAAACGTATAAATTCTTCTTTGTAAGTCATTTTTTAACATCCTTTCAAATAGTGTTACTTGTTGATTTCGTCTATTTCATGCTGCCACAGGTTTACGCAGGCGTCGCTAGGCATACGCCAATCACCACGTGGTGAAAGTGAAACGCTTCCAACCTTTGGACCATCAGGCAGACAGGAACGCTTGAACTGCTGTGAAAAGAATCTCCAGTAGAACTTGCGGAGCCATTTGAGAATGGTTTCGCTGTCATATTTGCCATCAAAGGCAGTACGTGCAAGACGATATATCTTCTTCGGTGAAAAACCGAAGCGGATAACATAGTAGAGAATAAAGTCATGAAGCTCATAGGGACCCACCAAGTCCTCTGTTTTTTGAGCAATGGTACCGTCTTTTTCGGGAGGAAGAAGCTCAGGACTTACAGGGGTATCCAGTACATCGAGGAGTATTGTTTTAAGCTCGCCCTTGCTTTCCTTAGCTTCATAGGCAGTGAGATGGCGCACCAAAGTTTTGGGGATAGAAGCGTTTACGCCATACATGCTCATATGGTCGCCATTGTAGGTAGCCCATCCAAGAGCCAGCTCAGAAAGGTCGCCTGTACCGATAACGATACCGTTTATTTGATTTGCTATATCCATAAGCACCTGTGTACGCTCACGAGCTTGAGCGTTTTCGTAGGTTACATCGTGGCTTTCTTCGTCCTGTCCGATGTCTTTGAAGTGCTGCCTTACGCTGTCTGCAATCCGCACCTCACGAAGCTCTGCACCGTAGGATCGTGCAAGACGGCAGGCATTGTTGTAGGTACGGTCGGTAGTGCCGAAGCATGGCATTGTAACTGCTAAAATGCCATTTCGCGGAAGTCCCAGCATATCAAAAGCACGGGCTGTTGCGATAAGAGCAAGAGTAGAATCAAGACCGCCCGAAAGACCTACTACAGCGTTTTTACAGCCGATGTGTCTGAGACGTGAAGCAAGACCAACAGCCTGCATTTTGAGTATTGTCTTGCAGCGGGAGTCAAGCTTCTCTGCCTTAGGAATAAAGGGAGAGGTAGAGATTTCACGGGTAAGCTTTGTTTCTATTACAGGCATATCAAAAACAAGCTCTGAAATATCAGCATCATCCGCATTTGTAAAGGTGTTTAAACGGATTCGCTCTGCCTGGAGCTTCTGCACGTCAACCTCGGTTATAATCATGCTGTTTGTAAAAAGCTCAGATTCCGCAAGGATAGTGCCGTTTTCTGCAATGATATTATGACCTGCAAAGACCATATCCTGAGTTGATTCGCCTAAACCTGCATCAGCGTAGGCATATGCACACAGGAGCTTGCCCGACATTGCCTTGATAACGGTACGGCGATATTCGGCTTTACCTACGGTTTCATCGCTGCATGAGAGATTGAGAATAATATTTGCACCGCCGGCAGCCATACGGACAGAGGGTGAATCAGCTATCCACAAATCCTCACAAATCTCAATACCGAAAGAAAATTCAGGAATATCCTTGCAGACGAAAACTTGCTCTGCACTGAGGAGGCATTCCATTCTATTTTCATTGTATTCGTAGAATATGGGCTCTTCGCTTTTGGTAAATGGTGTGAAATATCTCAGCTCATTCAGTTCGCTGTAATTTGGAATGTTTTGCTTTGGAACAAGACCAAGAAGTTCTCCCTTATAGCACACTGCACCGCAGTTATAGAGTGCGGCTTTATGTCTTACAGGCACACCTACAACCGCTATAATATCAAGCTCAGCGGTTTCGTCGAGGATACGCATAAGCTGATTCCATGCACCATCAAGAAGTGTTCTCTGTAAAAATAGATCGCCGCAGGTGTAGCCTGTAATGCAAAGCTCAGGGAATGCTATCAGGTGAACGCATTCGCCTGAGGCTTTTTTTATAATGTCAATTATCTGTTCTGCGTTATACTCACAGTCTGCCACACGGACCTCCGGTGACGCACAGGCAATCTTTATAAAGCCGTCTTTCATATTTATCACAACCTTTTAAAATAATTATGGTTTTACATATGCTTTCTTATTTCATTTTCAAGTCGTCTCACACTTTTTCCAACGGAAGCATGTTCAAGGTGTACGGTTATGTCGGCGTAGCGTTCATAGTATGGGATGCGTTCACGGAAAAGCTCAGGAAGTGTATGACTTCCACGGCTTACAACGCCTCTTTTCACCAAGTTTCCCACTCTCACAGACACATCTTCCAGTGCATAGCACAGGTAAACAACCTTGCCTATGCTTTTAAGATGTGCCATGCCTTCTTCGCTATAAATCGCACTTCCACCGGTAGCTATAATGGTATTGTGTGCCTCAATGGAAGAAAGTATTCGTCCTTCGGCTTCAATAAAGCCCTCGGATCCCAGCTCTTCGATGAGTTTTTTTAGGGGCTTTTTGTGCTGCATGGTTATAAGTGAATCTGTATCGAGAAAGCTGTAATCAAGGTTTTCTGCCAGTATACGCCCAAGGGTGCTTTTTCCTGATCCCGGCATACCAATCATAATAAAATTAGCCAATATAAAGCCTCCTTTCACGTTTTTTCAAAGCTCTTCTTATTATATCACTTTTATAGACAGATTGCAAGCGACATTATAAAGCTTTAAATTTATATCATATTTAAAGGGAAATATTGCCTTTGCTTTTTCCTGATTAGACTTCTCATATATGGGAATAATATCTGAGACTAAAAAAGGGAGGCAGAGCTTATGGCTTTTCAGAAGGTAATGATTTCGGGAGTTAATACATCGGAGCTTACGGTGCTTCGTGAAAGTGAGAAGATGGAGCTTCTCCGTGAAATAAAGGCTACAGGCAGCAAGGAGGCCAGAGATAAACTTATCAAAGGCAATCTCAGGCTTGTACTCAGCGTGATACAGCGTTTCACAGGCAGAGGCGAGGATGTTGATGACCTATTTCAAGTGGGGGTTGTAGGGCTTATCAAGGCGATAAACAACTTTGACCTTACAAAGGAGGTGCGCTTTTCCACCTACTGTGTACCGATGATAAGCGGCGAGTTGAGACGATATCTGAGAGATTTCAGTCAAATAAAGGTAAGCCGTTCACTCCGTGATATGGCGTATAAGGCAATGCAGGCAAAAGAGGGGCTTACCGCAAAACTTTGCAGAGAACCGAATATAACGGAGATAGCGGAAGAAATTGGTGCAAAGCGTGAGGATGTTGTAATAGCCCTTGAGAGTGTAACCGACCCTGTTTCACTTTATGAGCCTGTGTACTCCGATTCGGGGGATAACCTTTACGTCCTTGACCAAATAAGTGACAAGAATGGTATTGAGAGCAGTTTGTCGGAGCTTGCGTTCAGGGATGCAGTACAGAGCCTTGGGGACAGGGAGAAAAAAATACTTTATCTCCGTTTTTTTAAAGGTCAGACTCAGATAGAAGTAGCTGAGGAAATCGGTATATCCCAGGCGCAAGTATCAAGACTCGAAAAGGGCGCACTGAAAAAAATCAAGGATTCACAGATGAATTAAATAAAAAGAGCGAGTATTTCAAATACTCGCCCGCTTCTTTATACATCATTCAAGGACTTCAATATCCGTCACAGTGAGAATATTTTCTGAAACTCTGAATTTAATTTCCATTCCCGCAAATTCAAATCCGTAAATTCTTTCCGGGTCATTCTGGTAGGATGGTCTTGGGTCTTGTTCAAGTAGCGCACGTACAGTATCTCTATGCCTTTCCGGTATAGTTGTTAGAAGCTCATCGGGTATCAAAGCAGTAAGACTATGTTCTGCTGCGGCTGCCGAAAATCCCGCTCTTGCATGAGGTTTGCTTTCGATGTGGGGAAGATATGGCTTTATGTCGAATATGGGAGTGCCATCCATAAGGTCTGCACCTTTTATCCGAACAATTGTGCCCTCAGAAGTACCGTAATCTATCCCTTCCAGTTCAACAAGGGATAGTCCTATGGGATTGGGGCGAAAGGGTGAACGAGTTGCAAAAACTCCCATACGCCTGTTGCCGCCGAGCCGTGGAGGTCTGACGGTAGGGGACCAAGTATCTCTTTTTGCCTCTGAAAACTCCCATATAAGCCATATGTGAGAGTAGCCTTCAAGTCCACGGAGTGCGTCGGGGTTTCTGTATTCAGGCAGGAAAATGATTTCAGATACAAGTGCTGAAACCAGCCCCGATTGTCTGGGTATGCCGAACTTAGAAGGAAAGGGGCTTTTTATATGTGCAATGGGTTTCATTTTTTCATCTCCGGAATTAATCTTCATAAAACAAAATAAAAGAAAAAGTGGGAAGCAAATGCTTCCCACTTTTGGAGCTGATATCCGGATTTGAACCGGAGACCTCATCCTTACCAAGGATGCGCTCTACCGACTGAGCTATATCAGCAAACGTAAGCCTGAACTCTTGCTCAAACTCACGAATGTTATTATAGCATACAAAAGGATTGCTTGTCAAGCGTTTTTTTGAAAATTCGACTTAATTTTGTTTTTTTAGGTTTTTTGTCCTAAAAATATGTTTATATAAACTTATACTTCTGAAGAGCCTTTGCAATGCCGTCTTTTTTTATTTCATCTGTAACGTAGTCCGCATGAGGTGCGAGAAGCTCTGCTCCGCCCATTGCAATGCCAAGACCGGCGGCGTGAAGCATATCTGCATCGTTTAGACTGTCACCGAAAGCAACAGTTTCGCTTTTGTCAAATCCCAGCATTTCAGTTATAATGGTTATGCCGTCAGCCTTTCCGCAGCCTTCGGGCACCATCTCCGCAAAGCCGTATCCTCGGTCAACGAAGCGAAAATGACCTTTTATCACTTCTTTGAAGCGGTCAAGGTCGGTTTCTCCATCATACCATATGACAAACTTATCATAAGAGAAATCATCACGCTCCTGCATATAGCTCATAGGCAGTCCTTGGCTTCTGTATAGGTCAAGGAGAGACTTCATCTGAGGAAGTATCCTTGAACGACTATCAAGGAAAAGTGCGTCGCTGCGTTCATAGAGGGGAGCGGCGTTGCAGACAAGTATCTCCTCGGCAAGACGAGTGCATACGTCCTTGTCTACGATATTGCGGAAAAGAGTCTTGCCGTCAAGTACAATTTCCGTACCACAGCCATAAACAAAGCCATCAAAGCCCATAAAGGTTATGTTTTCAAGAACGTTCATGCGGGGTCTGCCGGTATTGATAAAGGTCTTATGTCCTTTGCGCCGAAGAGTGGCAATGGCATCAATGGTGGACTGTTGGATGGAGCCGTCGTCCTCTGCCTGGAGTGTACCGTCTATGTCAAAGAAAAAGAGCATGATTTATCAGCAGCCTTTCAGAAGATTTACCATTTCCAGTGCGCCCATTGCGCAGTCTGTACCCTTGTTGCCTGCCTTTGTGCCTGCACGTTCGATAGCCTGTTCAATGGTGTCGGTTGTAACAACGCCGAAGAGTACGGGAACGCCTGTTTCCATGCCTACCTGAGCAATACCCTTTGAAACCTCTGCACATACATAGTCGTAGTGGCTTGTTGCACCGCGGATAACTGCACCCAGAGCGATTACAGCGTCATATTTTCCCGACTTTGCAAGCTTCTTGGCAACAACAGGAATTTCAAATGCACCGGGAACCCATGCAAGTGAAATATCATCGCCGTTTACGTTATGACGGAGGAGACAGTCCTCTGCACCGCTGATGAGCTTGGATGTGATGAATTCGTTGAAACGAGATGCAACAATGGCAATCTTCAGTCCCTGTCCGTTGTAATTTCCTTCAATAACTTTCATAATATTAACTTCCTTTCTTTATTTGTCAAAATGGAGATAGTGTCCCATTCTGAACTGCTTTGTACGGAGATAGCGGAGATTTTCGGGCTTCTCGGGAATATCAATGGACACACGCTCTGATATTTCAATGCCATATTCCGAGAGGTCGGAAATCTTTTCGGGGTTGTTTGTCATAAGACGAAGCGTCTTTACGCCCATGTTGCCTAAAATCTGTGCGCCCACGCTGTAGTCACGGAGGTCAGGTGCAAAGCCCAGTTCCACATTAGCATCAACGGTATCAAGTCCTTGCTCCTGGAGTACGTAGGCACTGATTTTATTAAGAAGACCAATGCCTCTTCCTTCCTGACGGAGATATACAAGCACACCTCTGCCTTCTTCAGCAATCATGTCAAGAGCACGTTCAAGCTGTTCACCGCAGTCACATCTGCATGAACCGAAAACATCACCTGTCATACACTCGGAATGTACTCTGCACAGTACAGGCTTACCATCGGAAATATCGCCCATTGTCAGTGCAACATGCTCTTCACCTGTTATGGTATTAAGGAAGCCGTGAATCATGAATTCGCCGTGTTTTGTGGGAAGCTTTGCGACAGCGGTTTCCTTCATGTAGATGTCATGCTGACGGCGATAGCGTTGCAGGTCTCGGATGGTTACAAAGGGGATGCCAAGGCTTTCAGCAAGGCGGGACAATTCCTCGCCTCGCATCATAGTACCGTCCTCGGCCATAATTTCACAGCAGAGACCTACTTCACTAAGACCTGCGAGTCGAAGAAAATCAACGGTAGCTTCTGTATGGCCGTTTCTCTCCAGAACACCACCGGGCTTTGCTTCCAGAGGAAACATATGACCGGGACGGCGGAATTCTCCCGGGTGAGAATCCTGCGCTGCAGCACGTCTTGCTGTCAATCCACGCTCTACAGCAGAGATACCTGTGGTAGTGTCTGCATGGTCGATGGAAACGGTAAAAGCAGTTTCGTGGTTGTCGGTGTTTTTGGAGACCATCTGAGTAAGACCCAGACGGGCGATATTAGCTTTGCTCATAGGCATACAGATAAGACCTTTGGCAACTGATGCCATAAGGTTTACGTTTTCTGTTGTGGCAAATTCGCCTGCACAGATAAGGTCACCCTCATTTTCTCTGTCAGGGTCGTCAGTACAGAGAATACATTTACCCTGTCTCAGAGCTTCAAGAGCCTCTTCAATAGTAGATAATTTCATAATTAGCCTCCTTTATATAAAACCATTTTCAAAGAGAAAATCCTGCGAAATGTCGCTTTTCTTTGTATTCATCAGACGTTCAACGTACTTTCCAACAATATCGTTTTCAAGGTTTACCATATCTCCTGCCTTTTTGGAGAGGAGAGTGGTTTCCTTTGCGGTGTGAGGGATAAGGCTTACAGAGAAGTCGTTCTTCGTTACCGCTGTAACGGTAAGGCTGATGCCGTCAATAGCAATCGAGCCTTTCTCTATGATATATCTGAGAATATCCTTATCAGCGGAAATGGTTACGATAACTGCGTTGCCCTCGGGCTTGTGAGCCTTAATTTTTCCTGTGCCATCAATGTGTCCTGCAACAATGTGTCCGCCAAATCTGCCGTTTGCCGCCATGGCACGTTCAAGGTTTACACGACTTCCTGCTTTAAGTGCCCCCAAACTGCTTCGTCTAAGAGTTTCAGGCATAACGTCCGCAGTAAAGCCCTTATCGCTCATCTCCGTAACCGTAAGGCATACACCGTTTACGGCGATACTATCACCGATTTTTGTACCTTCAAGGACAGTATATGCACTTATAATTAGTTTGCAGCTCATAGGAGAGTTCCGGAGTCTTTCCACTGTGCCTATTTCTTCGATTATTCCCGTAAACATAATGCTCAGCCGTCCTTTCTTTTAAATGTCAGTTTAACATCTTGCCCGAAGAGCTGTATTTCTGGTGCAGACATTTCAAAAGCGTCAGACATTGTCTCGATACCCAACATATCAACAGGGGAGATACCGTCTCCGCCAATGATTTTCGGTGCAATATAGACCTGTACTTCCTCTGCCAGGTTTTCACGAAGCACAGAGGCGTTAAGCTTTCCGCCGCCTTCAACAAGTACGCTTGTAATTTTTTTTTCAGAGAGAAGTGCAAGTACAGCCCTTATGTCAGTATGCCCGTCTCTTTCGGGAATAATGCACACCTCTGCGCCCTTTGCAGTAAGGCGGTTTATTTTATCAGCGTTATCGGAAGATGTCATAATAATAACCGGTGAAGTTTCAGCGGTTTCTATAAGTTTCAAGTTTTCAGATATAGAGAGATGCGTATCGCATACGACTCTTACAGGATGTACGGGATTTTCGGCGTGGCAGAGGAGACTGGGGTTATCAGCCATAACTGTACCTATGCCAACCATTATGGCAGATACAGCACGTCTTGTTTCCTGAACGTCAGCCCGTGCTGCATTTCCTGTAATCCACTTTGAATGGCCTGTAGAGCAGGCAATCTTGCCATCAGCGGTCATAGCGTACTTGCATATGACATAAGGCATATTTGTTTTCATATAATGAAAGAAGAAAGGATTGAGCTTGTCGCATTCTGTTCTAAGTATCTCGTAGGTTACGTCTATACCTGCGGCTTTGAGTATTTCACCGCTTTTATCGCTAACCAAGGGATTCGGGTCGTAGGAGCCTACAAATAGATGCTTTATTCCTGCGGCTATAACAGCGTCGGTGCAAGGTGGCTGCTTTCCGTGATGACAGCATGGTTCTAAGGTGACATACATATCCGCACCTTCTGTGGATTCACTACAATTTGTAAGTGCGTGACGCTCTGCGTGAAGCTCGCCGTACTTGACATGCCAACCCTCACCAAGAATCCTGCCGTCCTTTACGATAACTGCACCTACAAGAGGGTTGGGAGCTGTGAGACCTGTACCGCGGCGAGCAAGCTCTATGGCACGTTTCATGTATGCTGTATCCATATACCGTCCTCCTTTAAAATTAAAATAAAAAAACTGCTCTGAACATATGTTCAGGGCAGGAGCATTGTCGTTATATGGGCGCAGAAGAGGCGTAAAAGCCCAGCTGTGCCTGTGGCAATGCATCATCTTCTTTCATCCGTACTTTATCGTCGGTTTCGGAGTTTCACCGAATCAGCTGTATGAAACAGCTCGCGGACTATACCGCCGGTTATGAATTTCACATACCCTGAAGTTGATGTTATAATTTGTATTAATCTATGATTATAGTATAGCACGACAGTAGTGAAAAGTCAAGAGCCCGGTGCCTTCAAATGAATAATGGGTAATTAATAATATTACGCTGTTGGGGTAAATTACGATAGTTAATTATTTATTGAAGGAATCACCTTGACAAAAACCTGATTCTAATGTAAGATAGAAAGATAGATTTGAAACCACAATGAAAAATGCGGTCTGTGGGCTGCTTTAATATGGAGGTAATTATGTCAAGAGCAAATGTTTCCGCATATTTTGCGTGTGATGTGTTTAACGATGAGGTTATGCGGGCAAGACTGCCAAAGCAAATTTACAAAGCACTTTTCAATACAAAAAAGCTGGGTACAAGATTGGATCCTGCTTATGCAGACGTAGTGGCAAATGCAATCAAGGACTGGGCTATTGAGCGTGGTGCAACACACTATACCCACTGGTTCCAGCCTATGACAGGCTCTACCGCAGAAAAACATGACTCCTTTATTAGCCCTACTGACAACGGAATGATTATCATGAACTTCTCTGGTAAGGCACTTGTAAAGGGCGAGCCTGACGCCTCATCATTCCCCTCAGGTGGTCTCCGCCAGACCAGCTCTGCACGTGGCTACACCATCTGGGATCCTACCTCTCCGATTTTTGTCAAGGAGGGCACACTCTATATTCCTACAGCCTTTGTATCCTATACAGGCGAAACTCTGGATAAAAAGACGCCTCTTCTCCGTTCCATGGACGTACTAAATGAGCAGGCACTCCGTGTACTGAGACTCTTCGGCAACACTACTGCTACAAAAGTAACCTCAACTGTAGGTCCTGAGCAGGAGTATTTCCTAATTGACAAAGCAATGTACGACAAGCGTGAGGACCTTATCATGTCAGGCAGAACGCTTTTCGGTGCAATACCTCCTAAGGGTCAGGAACTTGATGACCAGTATTATGCAAACCTGAAGCCCAGAATCGCCGCCTATATGGCAGATTTGGACGAAACCCTCTGGAAATTAGGTATCTATGCTCACACTAAGCATAATGAGGTTGCTCCTGAACAGCACGAGCTTGCACCTATCTTTACAACATCTAATATAGCTACCGACCAGAATTCAATTAACATGGAGGTTATGAAGAAGGTTGCGCTGAAGCATAACCTGGTATGTCTCCTCCACGAGAAGCCCTTTGCAGGTGTCAACGGCTCCGGTAAGCACAACAACTGGTCCATGAGCACTGACAGTGGTCAGAATCTTCTTGATCCCGGTAGTACACCTTGTGAGAATATGCAGTTCCTGACATTTCTCTGTGCTGTACTAAAGGGCGTTGACGAGTATGCGTCTCTCCTGAGAATCAGTGCTGCTTCCGCAGGCAACGATCACCGTCTGGGCGCACACGAAGCACCTCCTGCTATTATCTCCATTTTTATGGGCGAAGAGCTTCAGGGCGTGCTTGATGCGCTGGAAAAAGATGGTACATACAAGAGTGAATCCCAGGAATTCAGTATCGGCGTTCACGCTCTCCCTGACTTCCCCAAGGATTCCACCGACAGAAACAGAACCTCACCATTTGCCTTTACTGGTAACCGTTTTGAGTTCCGAATGGTTGGTTCTTCCGACAATATCGCTTGTCCCAACCATTTGCTGAATACTATCGTTGCAGGGGAACTTTGTGAGATTGCCGATGTGATGGAAAAGGTTTCTCCCGAGGAATTTGATAAAAAGCTCAAGGAACTTCTCAAGCAGATTGTACGCAACCACAAGCGCATTATCTTCAACGGCAACGGTTACTCCGACGAATGGGTGGAGGAAGCAAAGCGCAGAGGTCTGCCTATCTACAGAACAACTGTTGAAGCTGTACCCCACTATCTGGATGACAAGAACGTAGCACTTCTTGAAAAATTTGGTATCTTTACACGTTCTCAGATTGAAAGCCGAGTTGAGATTCTTTTGGAGCGTTACAGTAAGACTATAAATATTGAATCGCTCACAATGATTGA
The DNA here is from genome assembly GCA_964594275.1 of uncultured Ruminococcus sp. GTDB lineage: Bacteria > Bacillota > Clostridia > Oscillospirales > Ruminococcaceae > Ruminococcus_C. The sequence continues at coordinate 37,773 of CAZQMA010000005.1, forward strand.
TATGGCGAAGAAGAAGTTCATTCCCGCAGCTATGAGCTACTGCAAGGAGCTGTGTGACGGAATCGCCGTTAAAACAAGTCTCGGTATTGATGCTTATGTTGAAAAAAGCATCGCAGAGAAGATTACCGCTTTAAACGCAGAGGCATATAGTCTTGTGGGCGCACTGGAGGAAAAAACCGCTGCTGCTATACAGAACAGCAATATGTTGAAAATGGCTACCGCCTACAGAGATGAGGTAGTATCCACTATGGAAAAGTTGCGTAAGTGTGTTGACTCTATTGAGGTCTTGATGCCATCTGAAAAGTGGCCTGTACCTGCATACAGCGATGTTATTTACAATGTATAATCACATGATTTAAGCGAAAGAATAAATCCCGGAGGTGACAGGAATGGTTTTTGCAATTGACATAGGCAATACGAATATTGTTATAGGCTGCTTTCAGGGAGATAAAATCCTCTTTGTAGAGCGTCTTTCCACCAATCAGACAGGAACAACTCTTGAATATGCCGTTTCCTTCAAGTCGGTTCTGGAAATATACAGACTTAAAAGCAGTGATATAGAGGGATGTATAATTTCCTCTGTTGTACCATCAATTACAGCGGTTGTCAGAAAGGCTGTTGAAACAATCACTCAGAAGAAGTGTATGGTAGTAGGTCCCGGAATAAAGACAGGGCTTAAAATCAACATCGACAATCCGGCTCAGCTTGGCAGTGACATGGTAATCGGAGCAATAGCTGCTCTTGAAGGCAGAAACGGTCCCATGACACTTATTGATATGGGTACAGCTACCACTGTTTCTGTGATAAACGAAAAGAACGAGTTTATTGGCGGTATGATAATGCCCGGAGCGGCAATTTCCATGAACGCTCTTATCGACAAGACAGCTCAGCTTCCGAAAATTGCCTTTGAACCGCCTAAGAAGAAAATCGGAAGTAACACTGTTGACTGTATGAAAAGCGGTCTGATATACGGTTTTGCGGGAAGCATTGACGGTCTCCTTGACAAAATAGAAGAGGAGCTTCAGACTCCTGTAACAGCCATTGCAACAGGTGGTCTTGCAGAGATTATAGTCCCTCATTGCAGGCATAAGGATATTATTCTTGATGATATGCTTCTGCTGAGAGGTCTTAGGATTATTTATCTGAAGAATATATAAAATTAAGGCTGACGCATTTTTGCGTCAGCCTTTTTGTGTTACTTTTCTACTACCATTTCCATCAGTTTAAAGCTAAGTCTACTGTTTGTATTCACACCCTCAACAATTTCCTTTTTAGAGGAGACGTTTTCAGCGGTAATTGTGAGATCAAGCGTACCGTCTGATGCGATTGCTGATGCAGGCAGAGTAAAGTTGATAGCTGTAGGCTCAGCTTTTCTAAGCTCTGTCTGAGAGAGTAGTCTGCCTTTTGATTTTATGCTTAGTTTTATACCGCATATCTCGCACTTGGGATGAGGTATGCCGTTTATTGTAATCTTAGAGTTAGCTTGTTTTGGCAGTACGAGCTTTATACGTGCATTTTTACACACAATCCAACGACCCTCACTGTCAGGGAAGTGAATTCCCTCGGTGTAGATGTCTGAGTGCCGTGAAAAGCTTATCTTTTCGTCAAAGCCTATTCTGTACATATCTTTTACATCGTTTCTCGCAGTAGCCAAATACTCATAGAACCGCTCACAGAAGTTTTTGTTGTAATAGAAGAAAAAGTCTCGCTTTTCCTTGTCATGAGCTGTAAACTCAAAGTCCGAGTTTATGTAGCTTTCGAGCTTCTCTGCACACTCATCTCCATTATTTACAACGCCCCAGATGTAGTTTTCCTTGCCGGCATATGGGTAAGGCAGGTCGGTTTTGTGGCCGTACTGCTCACATGTTTCACCGTCAGGTACATTCAGGAAAATAACGGGCTTATGCTGAAACCACATTTCAAAGCACATTGAGGAGTAATCGGTGATGAGAATAGCTGCGTTTCTCTTGGCAGCGGCAATCTCCGCATCCTCTAAAATCTGAACGCCGTCAAGAAGTTCTTTTCCGCATACAGAGAGAACGGTATGGTGAAGTGCAACCTTCAGGGTGTAACCGTGTTCCTTTATGAGTCGGTTGAAATGCTCGTTTTTAAGTAGACCTGCAATGGTCTTTACGTAAACCGAATCCTGAACATTCTCCATACCCTTGAGGTAACGTCTGTGGGTGAAGTAGATGAAAATGCTTTTTTCAGATTTTGCCCCCTCGGCTTTAAGTAAATCCCAACGGAAAAGACCGTTTCTTATGAGGTCATCTTCCCTATAGCAGCCACGCTCCATGAAAAGCTTCTTTTCAAAGTCATTGCTTATCATGATTTTATCAAAGATAAAGGAGCTGTAGGCAGATTGGGAGATAAAGTTATCTTTGAAGAAGTTTACGCCGTGTTGTGTGAAAATGGAGTAAACATAGGGGCTTTTCTTTACAGCGTCAGTAATGCCTATGCCCAGTGCGTGCATGACCTGAAAACCACTGCATATGAATTTTGTACGGCGGAGAAGCTTGTTAAGCTTCAGTGCAAAACTACGGTGGGAATCCTTTGTGTAGGGAAGGATGCGGTCGCCGTACTTTGCCTTGATCTTAGCGTATTCAGGGGAGTTGCCGTTCATTATGTAGTATGGGTCAAAGACGCAGTCGCTTCGTTGGCACATATATTTGAAAAGTTCAAATTCATCCTGAGGAGAAGTGTCCTCTTCTAAAATGAGGTCACACATTATAACCGCATTTCGCTCTGTATCTGTATTCAAAGCGTGGTGGTTCATATGAGAAATGAGGATACGGAATTTATCATCAGATAATAACTTCATGGTGTTCCTTTCTGTTCAGTAGTGCAAATATAGGGGCGACCAACGGTCACCCCCGGATATTTGTTTGATATAAATCCGCAAGAAATGCTTGCACATTAATTATCAGCTACGATATGAAAAGACTCATACATTTTCCAGAGCCTGCTTGACGTCAGCGATAATATCCTCAACGTTTTCAAGACCTACAGAGAAACGGATAAGACCACCGTCAATACCTGCTGCAACCAGCTGTTCATCAGTGAGCTGACGGTGAGTAGCAGAAGCAGGATGGAGTACACAGGTACGTATGTCTGCAACATGAACTTCAATGCTTGCAAGTTCCAAAGCGTCCATAAAACGTACAGCAGCGGGTCTGCCGCCCTTAATAGAGAAGGCGATAACGCCGCAGGTACCCTTGGGAAGATACTTCTGTGCAAGAGTATAGTTCTTGTCTGTAGAAAGACCAGGGTAGGTTACATATTCAATTTTGTCAGATTCCGAGAGGAACTGAGCAACCTTTGTAGCGTTATAGCAGTAACGCTCCATACGTACAGGAAGAGTCTCCAGACCCAGGTTCAGTAGGAATGCAGAGTTAGCCGCAGGATAGCAGCCAAAGTCTCTCATGAGCTGCATTCTTGCCTTGATTATGTAAGCCATATTGCCGAAATCACGGGTATAAACAACGCCGTGATAGCTTTCGTCAGGCTCAGTGAATTCAGGAAATTTACCGCTTGCAGCCCAGTCGAATTTGCCGCTGTCAACGATGACACCGCCACCCTGTACTGCATGTCCGTCCATGTACTTGGTTGTGGAGTGAACGACAATATCCGCACCGAATTCAAAGGGACGGCAGAGGATAGGTGTTGCAAAGGTGTTGTCAACAATAAGGGGTACACCCATATCGTGAGCAATATTTGCGAAACGCTCAATATCAAATACGTTAAGAGCGGGATTAGCAATTGTTTCACCGAAGAGAGCCTTTGTGTTAGGCTTGAAGGCAGCCTTTATCTCTTCATCGGAAGCGTTGGGGTTAACCCAGATGCACTCAATGCCCAGTTTCTTCAGTGTGACACTAAAAAGGTTGACTGTGCCGCCATAGATGGTAGTGGTGGAAACGAAGCTGTCACCTGCATTACAGAGATTCAGTATTGACAGTAGTGATGCAGCCTGACCGCTTGAAGTAAGCATTGCACCTGAGCCGCCTTCAAGGGCAGCAATCTTCTTTTCAACCGCATCACAGGTAGGGTTTGCAAAACGGGAGTACATACATTCTGTAGGCATATCAAAAAGCTCTGCCACGTGTTCAGTGGAGTCAAAGCGATAGGTAGTGCTCTGAACGATTGGCATTACACCGGGTCCGCCGTTTTCGGGTGTGTAGCCTGCGTGTAAGCATTTGGTTTCAATTTTTGCATTTGAACTGATTTTCTTCATTGTAAAAACCCTCCTTAGGTTAGATTGAAAATATTATAACACAATTCTGTGAGATATGCAATAGCTACGGCTAAATAAATTTAAATATTAACCTCCAAAAAACAGCTCACTGTTTTCGGTAGCATGTTTTTTTAGGGCTTCAAAGCTTTCTGCGCTGATAACGTGTTCAATGCGGCATGCGTCCTCTGAGGCGGTTTCACGTGAAACCCCCAGATACATCAGCCAACTTGTGATAACGGTATGGCGTTCATACATTGTTTCAGCAATGGAAAGACCTTCTTCGGTAAGAGTGATGAAGCCGTCCTTGTCTACAAGAATAAGTCCGTTTGTTCTGAGGTTCTTCATGGCAACGCTTACACTGGGCTTGGAGAAACCTAGCTCCGTTGCAACATCAATAGAGCGTACTGCACCGGATTTCTTATAGAGTATGTGGATGGTTTCAAGATAGTTCTCTGCGGATTCTTTTATTTTCACTGTGTCACCTCCGGTTGCGGACTAAAAAGTTATTTCTTTCATTATAGCATACTTTTTTCAGAGATGCAAGAGGAATTTTGTTACTGCAACAGATACAAAAAAGTGAATTCATAGGCAGACGCCGCTGTGAACACTACAGTGCATTGAATCAACATTTTCGGGTGAAATGTTATCTCAGCGATACTGATTTGTTTCGGGCTTATAGGTGAAGCCTGCCTTTTTGAGCTTTTCGTCAAGCTCCTCACGTCTTATACAGCATGCCTTGCACAGTTCATCAGGGTTTGCAAATTCGTCTCTGAGCTTTGTATTCACAACGCTCATCAGTATAATCGGGTCTTTGGGAAGATTCATATGTTCACGTCCTTTCTGATCTATACTGCTATTATACCAGAAAAGTTTCTCTGCGTCAAAGGGGATGGAAACAATCATGCATATTTTTTTGAAGAGACGAGTATGATGAATAAAAAACCTGAGGGAGGAATCATTTTGGAATGGAAAGCTATTTATGAGAATCTGCCTGAAGCGGCTGTAACAGTGGATGAGGTACAAAGCCTTGATTTTGCTGAGGGATTTGTGCTGCCTGACTATGAACCGGAGGTGTTCAGGGTTGTTCTCTGTGAAGCGGACGTCAGGGTCATAGACTATAAATATAATGGTGGACGGCTTACATATGAGCTTATAATTGAACTGCGAGTGTTGTACACAGGTGAGGACGGAAGTTGTGTTCATGCTGTGTCCAGAGAGGTTAAGGAGAGCCGTTCGCTGGATGCGGCGGAGTGTGAGATGTTCAACTTTTCTCCCAGAGTAGACTATAAGACCTGTCGTGCAGCAGGAAAACGTCGCCTTGATGTACGAGGCTCTGTCTCTGTGAGAGTAAAGGGCATAGGTCATTGTGAACACAGAGCGGTGTCAGCCCTTTCTGATTTCGGTACAAGAACCGACTCTGCTGCGGAGGTGCGTACCGCAGAAATAGGAAACCTTATGTCTGTTAAAAGGGCTATAGGCAGTGTTACTATGACGGAAAGTATTGATACAGGTGCTGCGAGACCTTCTGTTCAGGCGGTACTCAGATGTAGAGCAAGAGCTTTGTCAGGAGAATGCAGTGTGGTAGCAGGAAAACTCGTTGTACGAGGAGAAGCGGAGGCAGATATACTATACCTAAGCACTGAGGGCACTATGGAGTCTATTCATGCAACTGTCTGTCAGTACAGTCGAATTATTGATATGGAAGGGCTTGACGAAAGTTTCAAAGCTAGTACTGTACCCGAAATCACGGAGTTTTCCGTAAAGCCCGCAGGAGACGGCAAGAGCCTTGTGTGTAATTTGTCTATACGTCTTGAATGTACCGTCTGTGGAAACAGGAGCGCGTCTGTACTAACTGATGCCTATTCACCTAGATTCAAGTCAAAATGCGAAAGTGAACAACTGACTGTCACCTGCGCTCCTGTACGTCTAAGTGAGGACTTTAGCTGTACCATGGACATAAAGTCAGGGGAACGTCTCCCTGAAACCATCCACGACCTTTCCTGCACCCTTGGAAGTATATCCATGGAACCGATTCCCGGACAGGGCAAGCTGAGAATTTCAGGTATGCTTCACGGTGATGTTCTGTGCAGTGACAGTGAGGGAAGTATTTTCCTTATTGAACGGGAGGAAACCTTTGAGGAACTTGTTGAAATGGGTGTGAGGGCGGATTCTGTACTTCTTATGGCTGATGCAGAGGTGAACCGTGCCTCGTTTCGACTGGGTGCAGACGGAAGCATAACCCTCAGCTGTAACTGTAATGTAAAGGGTATTGTCTATCCTCAGCGTGAAATAACCGCTCTCACAGAGGCAAAACTTCTTGACGAGCGCAGAGAGCGAGACGGCTGTGCTCTTCGTGTATACAGAGCTTCGGCGGGAGAAAAACTGTGGGACATTGCAAAAGCCGCAGGAGCTTCCCTTAAAGAGATAATGGAGGAGAACGGACTTACGGGCGAAGTTATGACCGAGGACGGAATGGTGTTGATTCCTGTGATATACTAAAATAAGTAAGGAGCTGAGTTTTAATGAAAAACATATATGAGGACATTGCAAAGCGCACAGGCGGCGACATTTATATCGGGGTTGTGGGACCGGTGCGCACTGGTAAATCCACTTTTATAAGACGTTTCATGGAAAAACTGATTGTGCCCAATATAAGCGATTCTGCCATGCGGCAGAGAACTATCGACGAGCTTCCTCAGTCTGCCGGCGGCAGAACTATACAGACTTCTGAGCCTAAGCTTGTACCGGAAGAAGCGGTCGAGATAAGCCTTGACGGAAATGTAAAACTCCGTGTGCGTGCGGCTGACTGCGTGGGATATATTGTACCTGATGCTATAGGCTATATGGAGGAGAACGCTCCAAGAATGGTGAAAACGCCTTGGTTTCCTGAGGAGATACCTTTTGGTATGGCTGCGGAAATCGGAACCCAGAAGGTTATCTCTGAACATTCAACCGTTGGTGTTATTGTAACTACAGATGGCAGTATAACGGGCATTGACAGAGCACAGTACGAGGAATGCGAGAAGAGGGTTGTCCGTGAGCTTAAAGAAATCAACAAACCCTTTGTAATACTGCTGAATACTGTAAAACCCAAAAGCGATGAAATCGTAGCCCTTGCAGAGAAAATGCGCATGGAATACGGTGCGGCGGTGTTGCCTGTAAGCTGTACGGAGCTTACGGAGGAGGACGTTAAGAGCGTGCTTCGGGAAATGCTTAGTGCATTCCCTGTTCGTGAAATCAGGGTGCGTTTGCCTCAGTGGCTGTGCGCCCTTGAAAGAGACCATGAAGCTCGCAGAGAGGTTTTCGAGGCAGTGAGGGAAGCTTGCAAATCCATTGAAACCATGGGTGATGTAAAACGCCTTGAAGCGCTGCCTGACAGTGCTGACCTTATCACCGGAGCACAGGTTGTATCCCTTGATATGGGTACGGGTACAGCGGAGGTGAGAGCCGACACCGATGAATCTCTCTTCTACAAAATTATAAGTGAGAAAACGGGTCTTGATATAGGCTCTGAGGGCGAGCTTCTGGGTACACTCTGTGAGCTAAGTGAAATCAAGCGGAAGTATGAACGCTTTGCTCCTGCACTGGAGGAAGCTATGTCGGTGGGCTACGGTATTGTTATGCCTGAGCAGTCGGAACTTTGCTTACACGAGCCTGAAATTATAAAGCAGGGTGGAAGATATGGCGTGCGTCTCAGAGCATCGGCACCCTCAATCCACCTTATGCGTGCTAATATCCATACAACCGTAAGTCCCATTGTTGGTACAGAGCGGCAGAGTGAGGAACTGGTGATGTATCTGCTGGAGGGCTATAAGGAAGATTCAGCAAGGCTATGGACATCGGATATTTTCGGCAAGAGTCTCCAGGAACTTGTACAGGAGGGACTTTGCGCAAAACTTGGACGTATGCCCTCGGAAGCCCGTATGAAGCTTCAAGAAACTATAGAGCGAGTTATTAATGAAGGCTGCGGTGGACTTATCTGTTTCATACTGTAAAAAATAGGGCTGGCGTTTTACGTCAGCCCGAAAAACTACATTAATATGTGAAATTAATTTGACTTTGAGGCTTATCTGTGCTATAATAAAAAGTAACTTATATTAAAGTAAAGGAGAACGAGAAATGAAGAATATGAATTTTATCAGGAAATTGCCCATCCCAAAGGACTTAAAGGCTGAATTTCCCCTGACTGAGGAAGTAGTAGCATTGAAGGAAAAGCGTGACAGGGAAATTGCCGACGTTTTCACAGGTGAGTCAAAGAAGAAGCTTCTAATTATCGGACCGTGTTCTGCTGACCGTGAGGATGCGGTACTTGATTATACTTGTCGTCTTGCTAAGGTGCAGGAAGAGGTCTCAGACAAGCTTATTATTATCCCTAGAATTTATACAAATAAGCCCAGAACGACAGGTGAGGGCTATAAGGGTATGGTGCATCAGCCCGACCCTGAAAAGCAGGAGGACATGCTTAAAGGACTTATCGCAATCCGTGAGCTTCATACAAAGGCTGTTGAGATGACAGGTCTTACCTGCGCAGATGAAATGCTCTATCCTGAAAATTACCGTTATCTGTCTGATATTCTTGCATATGTAGCAATTGGTGCCCGTTCCACTGAAAATCAGCAGCACCGTCTTACATCAAGTGGTCTTGATATTCCTGTGGGACTGAAAAATCCTACAGGCGGAGACCTTTCCGTAATGATGAATTCCATCGTAGCGGCACAGGCTTCTCATACATTCCTTTACAGAGGTTGGGAAGTGCGCACTGAGGGCAATCCTCTGTCACACGCTATCTTGAGAGGTTATGTTGACGCAGACGGACGTTCACATCCCAACTATCACTATGAGGATCTGATTGAACTTTATAATCTATATCAGAAGAAACCTTTTGCAAATCCTGCTGTTATCATAGATGCAAATCACGCAAACTCCGGAAAGAAGTACGGCGAGCAGGTGCGTATCTGCAACGAGGTGCTTCATAGTTGCCGTCACAGCGATGACATTGCTTCCATTGTCAAGGGCTTCATGATTGAGAGCTATATTGAGGACGGCGCACAGAAGATAGGCGAAGGCGTTTATGGCAAGTCCATTACCGACCCTTGTCTTGGTTGGGAAAAGAGCCGTGAGCTTATTTATACTATTGCGAGTCAGGTATGATTAAAAGGGCGACCAAAGGTCGCCCTTTTATGTTAATTGAATTACCGAGACTTTGTACCATTTCGTCCGATCACCAGAATCGCCAGCAGATTAGGCACAGCCATAAGTCCGTTTGCAATGTCAGATATTGCCAGGACTTCCTTTAAGTTTCCAATTGCTCCTAAAAACGCACACCCACAGAAAATCAAGCGATAGCATGGCACAGTCCACCTGTTTTGTCCAATGCATCTTACAGCTTTCTCACCGCATACATACCACCCAAGCATGGTACATATAGCAAAAAGAGCCGCTGTAATCGCAAGCAAACTGCTTGAATATTCTCCCAGTACGCATTCAAAGGCGGTGCTGACCGAAGCCATCCCCGGTGTACACGCTGTATCTGTTGTAAGTACAGCGAGTGCTGTGAGCGTACAACACAGAAAAGTGTCGATGAAAACTTCGGCCATGCTCCATAGTCCTTGAATCTCAGGGTCGGAACTTTCTGCTTCACTATGTATGATGCCACTGCTTCCAAGCCCCGCTTCATTGGAGAAAACGCCCTGTCTCAGTCCCGCAGAAATTGCTGTTCCTGCCGTTCCGCCGAGAGCCGCATTACAGCCAAAGGCACTTCTGAAAATTTCCGTCCATACAGTGGGAAGTGTCTCTCTGTTTATGATGATAACGATTACTGCTGTTCCCATATAGAAAACGGAAACAAAGGGCAGAAGCGCACTTGCACAGCTGCCTATAGATTTCAGTCCGCCTATAAGCGCAGTTGCCAGAAGAGACGCAGCAATCAGTCCTGTTACCCACCCTGGCACATTGGCGGCATATTCAAGGGACTCGGCTGCGGCAGAGCACTGGGTCATATTTCCCATTCCGAGAGAGGCGATTACACATAGTACAGCGTAGACAGACGCCATAAAAGGTGAATTCAGTCCGTATTTGAGGTATGCCATAGTCCCGACAAAGCGACCTTTTGAGTATTTGTGGGAGAGAACGTTTTCGGCGTAGGTGAGTGCCATACCGAGAAACGCAGAAACGTACATCCAGAAAAGTGCCCCTGCACCGCCAATTGACAGAGCTGTGGTAACGCCTGCAATGTTTCCGATTCCCATGGACGCAGCCAGTGCAGAGAATGTAACTCTTGCCTGGGATTTTCCGCTTTTTTTGAGAGAAGAAACAAGGCGTTTTACTATGTAGAGTACACGGAGCTGAATAAAACCAGTGCGAAGCGAAACAATAAAACCGGTACCCAGCAGCAGAAAAATCATACCGCCGCTCCAGACAAAACCGCTTATGGCTTCAAGCATAAAAACCTCCGAAATTTTGGTATGTTTACATTATATGTGTCTTTATGGTCTGTAATTATTAATTTTCATTATCAAATATTAATTGAATAGCACTTGACACAACTATTGTAAATTTGGTATAATAACACTTATATATGATTGTACGTTTTGGCATAGTAAGTGTAATGACATTATAAAGTATAATTACATAGAGCAAATGACGCATGCGAAAGACTCTGCGCAGGAACGGAAGAAGCGGGGGAGACAGTGTGTCGGAATTGCTGTACAAAAAAGAAAGAGAGGCTATATTTTGGCATATACAGAAGGCAGAGAAAACCGAGGAGTCAGACAGAACGGCTCTCCGAACGGAAACTACAGACGAAACTACCGCAAGAACGGCACATACAACAATAAGAACAAGAACTTCAATTCACAGGAACGCCAGAACAAGAAGAGGGAAGCAAGAAAGAATCCTGTCCGTATTATTCCTCTGGGCGGTCTTAATGAAATCGGCAAGAATATGACAATATTTGAGTGCTGTAATGATATGTTTATCCTTGACTGCGGACTTGCATTTCCTGATATGGACATGCCCGGCGTTGATATTGTAATCCCTGATTTCAGTTATGTTGTTGAGAATGCGGACAAGGTGAGAGGAGTTGTACTCACCCACGGACACGAGGATCATATTGGCGGGCTTGCATATCTACTAAAAAAAATCAATGTTCCGATTTATGGTACAAGACTTACCCTTGCGCTGGTAAAGGGCAAGCTTGAAGAGCATGGACTTGCAAATTCAGTAAAGCTCTGTGAAGTGCAGCCCAGAAAGACTGTTCACATGGGATGCATGGCAGTTGAATTTATTAAGGTAAACCACTCCATCCCTGATGCAGTTGGTATGGCTATTCATACTCCCGCAGGTATTATCGTACACACAGGTGATTTTAAGGTTGACTTTTCACCCGTGGACGGAGAAATTATTGACCTAGCACGTTTCGGTGAGTTGGGAAGCCGTGGAGTACTTGCTCTTATGGCTGACTCCACCAATGCAGAACGTGAGGGCTTTACACGCTCAGAGCGTACTGTAGGCGGCTCCTTTGAAAAGCTTTTTGAGAGTGCTGCGGGCAAGCGAATGATTATCGCAACATTCTCCTCAAATATCCACCGCATTCAGCAGATTATAGACAATGCGGTGCGTCATAAGCGTAAGGTTGCCATATTCGGCAGAAGCATGATTCACGTAATCGGCACAGCACTTGAATTGGGTTACCTTAATGCGCCTGAAGGTACAATTATAGATATAGATGAAATGAGTCGCTATCCTGACGAGCAGGTAGTACTCATTACAACGGGTAGCCAAGGCGAGCCTATGTCTGCTCTTACCCGTATGGCGATGAATGGTCACAAGAAGGTAACCATCACACCAAACGATTTTATTATCATCTCCGCAACACCTATTCCCGGCAATGAGAAGTACGTTACACGAGTTGTAAACGAACTTATGAAGTCGGGTGCAGAGGTTATATATGAAGCCATGTACGAGGTGCATGTGTCGGGACACGCATGCCAGGAGGAGTTGAAACTCATTCAGGCACTTACCCGTCCCAAATACTTTATTCCCGTTCACGGTGAATATAAGCACCTTGCAAAGCATGCTCAGATTGCACGTTCAATGGGCATAGCTGAGGAAAATATCATCATAGGCGAAATCGGCAACGTTATTGAAATGGACGACAACTCCATCAGAATCGCTTCCCAGGTACAGTCAGGCAGAGTAATGGTTGACGGATTAGGTGTAGGAGACGTAGGTTCTATCGTACTTCGCGACAGAAGACATCTTGCACAGGACGGTCTAATTATAGTTGTAATCGGTATCGAGCGTATTAGCAATACCGTTGTTTCAGGTCCTGATATTATTTCACGAGGTTTTGTATATGTACGAGAGTCCGAAGCACTTATGGAGGAGGCAAGGCAAGTACTTCTCCGTACACTGGAGAAATGCAGTGGTCACGACCTTCGTGAATGGGGTACACTGAAAACCAAGCTCCGTGATGTGCTCTCAGAGTACATTTACGGTAAAACCAAGCGCAGTCCCATGATTCTTCCCATTATTATGGAAATATAAGCATAGCCTTGCTTTGCCGGTTAATAACCGGTAGCTGTTAATTGTTGACTTAATTTAGGAGTTTGCTATGAAAAAGCGAAATCAGGCAGCGTTGTTTCTGTTTCTTGCAGTGATGATGGCATTGTCTATAGGCTTGCCTTTTATGGTACGCTTAGGAATTGAGGGTATGAGTGCAGAGCTTGCGGTATACATTCCCGCATTTATACTCAGTGTGCTGTTTTTAATGGCTGTAATAATTGTACAGAAAAAACTTTCGGCAGGACAGCTTTTGAAAGCTGATCTTCAGGAACTTATTGGACTGTCACTTGAAAGAATGACCGTTCCCGTTGTGCTTACTGATGAAAATGGAAAGATTTTCTGGTATAATGATCGCTTCCGGGAACATTTCATGCAAGGCAAGCGTAGAAAGACTACCTTCCATGAGCTTCTTTGCATGAACGTAAACACTCTTATGGGCGGACATGATATGATGTTGGAGCACAGAGGTCACAGCTATCGTGTACACAGTGAAACTCATACTTTTAAGGATACTAAAATGTATGCAGTTCAGTTCACAGAGATAACCGATCAGGTGAGACTCCAGAACGAACTGAAAGATTCACGTCCATGTGTTATGCTCATGGTTATAGACGGCTATGACGATGTAATGCAGTATGCCAAGGAGAGTGAAAAGGCACAGGTTTCCGCAGAGGTGGAGCTTCTCCTTGAAAAATTCATGGCAGATTCAAAGGGAATTGTCTGCAAAACCGACAACGACCGCTTCTGCCTTGTAATGGAAACAAGACACGTTTTTGCAGCCATGGACAACCGCTTCTCCATTCTTGATGAAGCAAGAAAAATCTGCGTTTCCGGCAGAATTCGTATAACCTTCTCTATTGGCGTGGGCTACGGTGGAGCGTCATTGGAGGAGAGCGAGCGTATTGCAAGACAGTCGCTTGATATGGCGTTGGGACGAGGTGGCGACCAGGCTGCGGTAAAGATGGAAAATGGTTTCAATTTCTACGGTGGTACATCGAAGGGCGTTGAAAAACGTTCCAAGGCACTTATCCGTTCCATGGCAAACGCACTTCAGGAAATGATTGAGGGTGCGGACAACATCTTTATCATGGGACATCGTTTCGGCGACCTTGATGCTATCGGTGCAGCCTGTGGTATGGCGGGTGCGGCAGCTCTTATGGGGAAGCAGGCATATGTCGTAGTGAGACAAAAGTCCTGTCTTGCAGGCAATCTTATACAGCAGATAAAGAAGAGCGACACATCGCTTCACTTTGTAGAACCGGAGCAGGCACTTTTTCTGTCCAATGAGAAGTCCATGTTGATAGTAGTTGATACCCATAACAAGGACATTCTTGAAAGCTTTGAGCTTTACGAGCGGATTAATAATGTTGTAGTCATTGACCACCATCGCAAAAACGTTAATTATATTGAAAACGCAGCTCTTTTCCACCATGAACCAATTGCTTCATCAGCATCGGAAATGGTGACAGAGCTTGTGCAGTACTTCCGACTTGAAAAGGATTTACCCGCAGTGCTGGCGGATGCGCTTCTTGCGGGAATTATGCTTGATACTAAGAATTTTGTCATGAGAACAGGTGTACGTACCTTTGAAGCGGCGGCTTATCTCAGGCGGATGGGCGCTGATACCATTAAGGTAAAATCTCTCTTCTCCGACACTATTTCAATGTATCAAATGCGCTCACAGATAGTTGCACATGCAGAGATTTTCAAGAGCTTTGCAATATCCGTAGTCAAGCTTCAGAATAGCTCATCAAGACTGCTTGCGGCACAGGCAGCAGACGAACTATTGGGCATACAGGGAGTGGAAGCATCATTTGTGCTTTATACTGAGGACAATGGTACAAGTATATCAGCTCGTTCCATGGGCATGGTAAACGTACAGATTATAATGGAAGCATTGGGCGGCGGCGGTCATCAGACCATGGCTGCGGCACAGCTTCAGAATATGCAGCTTCAGGATGCAAAGGAAAGACTTCTTATGGTTCTTGAAGAGGTTGGCAATCGATAAACTATAACACATAAATACATATACAGAAAGGAAAATACTATCATGAAGGTTATCTATTTACAGGATGTTAAAGGCTCAGGCAAGAAGGGCGAGGTAAAGAATGTAGCAGACGGCTACGCGCGCAATATGCTTTTCCCTAAGGGTCTGGCAATTGAAGCAAATGCAAAAAACCTCTCCGAGTTGGCAGGTAAGAAGGCTTCTGAAGAGCATAAAATCGACGTTGCAAAGCAGGAAGCACGTGCCATTGCTGACAAAATCGGTGGCAAGACTGTTATTGCAAATGCTAAGGCGGGTACAGGCGGACGTCTGTTCGGCGCAGTTACCGCACAGAACATCGCAGAATGCATCGAGGCACAGTACGGCTGTAAGGTTGACAAGAAGAAAATTTCACTGAAAACCGATATCAAGAATTTTGGTACTTATGAGGCAGATGTAAAGCTCTATGCAGGCATTTCCGCAAAGGTTAATGTTGAGGTTACCGAGGGCTAAGCGGACTTTTTATGGGCGAACTATGTTCGCCCGTCTTTTTTCACTGAAAAAAACAGGAGGTGTAATTTGTGGCTGAGAATATTTTCGAGCAAAACGGTGTAAATACAGAGCTGCCTTTTAGTCTTGAAGCAGAGCAGACCATATTGGGTGCTATACTTACAGAGCCGAGCATAATCTCTGTTGTAATGGAGAAGGTAAAGACCGAGTGTTTCTTCAATGAACAGCACAGAGAGATTTTTGATATTATAATGGGCATGTTTACCACAGGTGAAAAGGCAGATGTTATCACTGTCCTCAATGCCGCAATGCGTCGTAAGCTCTTTGATACTCCTCAGGAGGGCAGAGCATATCTCGCAGCCCTTATAAACCTTGTACCCTCTGTTTCCAATATTGAGAGCTACTGCAATATCGTTGCCGAGAAATATTATCTCCGTAGCCTTTCTTATGTGGCGCGAGAAATTCTACAAGATGTACAGAGTGGAGAGGGTGATGCACAGTCTCTCCTTGATAGTGCAGAGCAACGGATTTTTGATATACGTCAGGGCAAATCGGTACAGGGACTCATCAAAATAGGTGACGCTGTATGCGAAGCCTACGACCGCATTGACAAAATATCGGGTCCTGACAAGGAGAAGTATCTGGGTGCAAGAACAGGCTATAAATACCTTGACTCTATTACATCGGGTCTTAATAAATCCGACCTTATTCTTATTGCCGCACGTCCCGGTATGGGTAAAACCTCCTTCGCCATCAATATCGCAACCAACGTTGCACGAAGAGGCGACAAGGACGTAGCGGTATTTTCACTGGAAATGTCCAGCGAGCAGCTTGCAACTCGTATGCTTTCAACGGAAGCTCTAGTTGATTCCCATAAGCTGAGAAGCGGCTTTCTCTCAAACGACGACTGGGACAGACTTGCAGCAAGTGCGGCGGTACTCAGCGGTCTGCCTATGTACTTTGACGATACGGCAGGCGTTACTGTTCAGCAGATAAAGGCTAAACTCAGACGTATGAAGAATATCGGTCTGGTCGTAATTGACTACCTTCAGCTGATGACGTCCACCCTTAAAACCGACAATCGTGTTCTGGTTATTTCAGAAATCACAAGACAGCTGAAAATAATGGCTAAGGAGCTTAACATTCCTGTTATTCTCCTGTCCCAGCTTTCCCGAGGACCTGAGAGCCGAAATGATAAGCGTCCTATGCTGTCGGACCTGCGTGAATCCGGTTCAATCGAGCAGGATGCAGATATAGTAATGTTTCTTTATAGGGACGCATACTACAACAAGGACAGCGCAAATCCCAATATTTCAGAGTGTATCATAGCTAAGAACCGTCACGGAGAAACAGGCACGGTAGAACTTGTCTGGGACGGTCAGTTTACACGATTCAGCGATCCGGAGAGAAGCCATGAACAGTAAAGCCACGGAACACGTTTTTGTAAAGCGAATGGGCAGATTTGTACGTGAAGAGGAACTTTTAAAGCATGGAGATAAGGTGTGTTGTGCCCTTTCAGGCGGTGCGGACAGTGTAGCTCTTCTGTGCGGTGTACTTGCCTTAAAGGATGAATTCTCTCTCTCTGTCTCTGCTGTTCATGTAAACCATTGTCTGCGAGGTGCGGAAAGCGACAGAGATGAAAAATTTTGCATAGACCTGTGTGCGCATTTGGGCGTAAGACTTTACGTACATCGCTGCGATGTTATGGGTTATAAGGAGAAGCATGGCTGTTCTGTTGAAACAGCAGCAAGAGAGTGCCGCTACGAAGCTTTTGAACAGGAGTCAGGGCTTATAGCAACAGCCCATACAGCCTCCGATAACCTTGAAACCCTGATTCAACGTTTAGCCCGTGGCACAGGACTTCATGGACTTTGCGGGATTCCCGTAAGACGAAGCCGATTCATACGTCCCTTGCTTTTTGCATCCAGAGATGACGTGGAATGGTATCTTGAGGAGTTGGGACAGGAGTATGTCACTGACAGCTCCAACAACAGCGATGACTATACAAGAAACCGTATCCGTCACAGTATCATTCCGCTCCTTCGTGAGCTTAATCCATCCATCGAAAAAACCTCTGCCAATATGTTTCGCACCCTGAGACGTGACGACAGTTTCTTTGAAGCGGAAGCCGAGAAGGCTTTCTGTGAAAATTTCCGTGAGCCGGCGAGACTGAAACACCTTTCTGCCATGAGTGAAGCGGTGCGTGTAAGATGTATGGCAAGGCTTTTAGAGCTTCACGGCATATCCTACGATTCAAGGATGCTTGAGAATATGGAGAAGCTTTCACTTACAGGTGGAAGATGTCATCTTGCAGGAGAGTACGACTGCATGGTTTCAAAAGACCAGCTTATGCTTACCTATCGTGAATCGGAGTTAAAGGAAACCCCGAAAATTGCCTTTGTACCCGGTGAGCAGAGTATTTATTCAGGGCTTGTGGTAAAAAGCCGGATTGTAACGGAAAAAGAAGAAATAAAATCCTATATAATTGACAAAAAATTCACAAATAATTTGCTTGATTATGATAAAATAAAAGGGTGTATCATACTACGGGGAAGAGTGCCCGGTGACAGATTACGACTTGCCGGACGTGATTTCACTGTATCCGTAAAAAAACGCATACAGGAAGAGATTCCCCTTCATCGACGAACTACTCTCCATTTCTTAGAGGATGAGGAAGGCACAATCTACGCTGAGGGTATAGGTATAGCCGATAGAGTAAAGCCCCTGGCTGATGTGACTGAGAGATTATTGATAATGAAAGTGGAAAGAGTTCATTTTTAATTGTTAATGAGAAAAAGGAGTGAATATTTTGACACCAAAAAAGAATCGAGGAATAGGCGCATATCTGCTTGTGGCAGCGTTGCTTGTTCTAGCTCTGATCTTCATGCTTCCGAATATGGGAAGCAAGAGTCCTGATAAAGAGTATTCCGAGGTGCTCACTTATTTTGACGAGTATCAGGTACAGGAATACACACTTGATCTTGGAAGCGGTGAGCTTGTGCTTGTGTTAGAGGACGACAAGAGACTTTGTTATGAGGTGCCCGATGTTGGACTTTTTGTACAGGACGTAGAGGGATACCGTGATGCCTATAATGAGAAAAATCCCGACGCTCCACTGAAAATGGACTACTACAGAGCAACTGATTCATCGTGGCTTCTGTCTTTGATTCCTACGCTGCTTATACTTGTAATGGGCATTGTCCTTTTTGTGGTGATGATGCGCCAGGCAAACGGCGGTAATAAGTTTTCCTCTTTCGGTAAGGCTAATATCCGCAATCAGGCTAATACACGTACTGCGACTTTTAAGGATGTAGCGGGTGCAGATGAGGAGAAACATGAACTGGAAGAAATCGTTGACTTCCTCAAGAATCCCAAGAAGTATAGTGACATTGGTGCGAGAATTCCCAAGGGTGTACTGCTCATGGGTCCTCCCGGCACAGGTAAAACACTACTTGCAAGAGCTGTTGCAGGTGAGGCAGGCTGTCCTTTCTTCTCAATTTCTGGTTCTGACTTTGTTGAGATGTTTGTAGGCGTGGGCGCATCACGTGTCCGTGACCTCTTTGAACAGGCTAAAAAGAACAGCCCTGCTATCATTTTCATCGACGAAATCGACGCAGTAGGCAGACATAGAGGCGCAGGTCTGGGTGGTGGTCACGATGAGCGTGAACAGACCCTTAACCAGCTGTTGGTTGAGATGGACGGCTTCACAGGCAAGGATAATGTAATCGTTATTGCAGCCACCAACCGCCGTGATATACTTGACCCGGCTCTACTCCGTCCCGGCAGATTTGACAGACAGATTGTTGTAGGCTACCCGGATGTCGCAGGCAGAGAGGCAATTCTGAAAGTTCACACAAGGAATAAGCCTATGGGACCTGACGTGAATCTGAACACCATTGCTAAGACTACGGCTGGCTTTACAGGTGCAGACCTTGAAAACCTTGTAAACGAAGCATCCCTTCTTGCAGCGAGAAAGAACCGCAAGGCTATCACCATGGAGGAAATTCAAGAGGCTACAATAAAGGTTGTAGCCGGGCCTGAGAAGAAGTCCCATCGTAAAACCGAAAAGGAAAGACGCCTTACCGCATACCATGAAGCAGGTCATGCAGTGTGTACCTACTACTGCGAGCATCAGGATAAGGTACACCAGGTATCTATTATCCCTCGTGGTATGGCTGGAGGCTATACAATGTCATTGCCTGATACAGATAAGTCCTTTGTTTCTAAGAAGGAGATGGAAGAGGACATTATCACGCTTCTGGGTGGACGTGCGGCAGAGTATCTTATCCTTGACGATATCTCAACAGGTGCGTCAAATGATATTGAACGTGCAACTTCTACTGCGAGAAAGATGGTTACTCGCTACGGCTTTAGCGAGAAGTTGGGCCCTATGGTATATGGTAGCGACCACAACGAGGTGTTCCTGGGTAAGGATATCGGCTCTTCCAGAGATTACTCTGAAAAGGTTGCAGCTGATATTGATGCAGAGGTAAGAGAACTTATTGAGACAGGATATGATAAGGCAATTGAACTTCTGAAGACTCATACCGACCAGCTCCATCTTCTGGCGAAGTATCTGCTTATTCATGAAAAGATTGAGCGTGACGACTTTGAAAAGCTTATGAAGGGTGAACTTCCTGAGAGCGCATTTGAAGTAAAGACTGAGGAAGCTTCTGTAGAAACAGAGAGCGAAGAATAAAAAAAGAAGCGGCTGTCTTTGACAGCCGCTTTTACAATTGATAATTGCGTAATAATGCGTTACGCCTTACTGTTTTCATCTTCATAAACATAAACAATATCCGGTTCAGGCGGTGCAGGAAAGCCCTTTTTCCATTCAATCATCAGCATGATAATACCAGCCGCCAAAATAGCGAGACTTATCCAGGTGGATGTTGAAAGTCCGAGGTAAATTCCCCGTTCTGCGTCATCATAGCGGAAACGCTCTGTAATGATGCGGATAACAGGGTAAATCAGCATGTACACATAGATAACACAGTGGTTATGCTTTGCTTTTCTGTAGTAAAGCTGCATGATTATCGCCAGAATCAGAAGTAATCCGGCCTCTAAAAGCTGAACAGGAAAGAGCTTTATGCCGTTAGGGGCACCGATGGACTGGGTAAAAGCGATGCCGAATTTTTCTGAGGGGATACCGTAGCAGCAGCCCGCCATAAAGCATCCAACACGTCCGAAGGCGTGCGCCAGGGGGAGCGCAGGTGCAACCAGTGCCATAAGGAATCGTGGCGATATTTTCAGTGAATGGGCACAGATAAGAAGTGCAGCAAGTCCGCCGATGAATCCACCGTAGAAAACAAATCCACCCTGAATTATATTCATGACAGTGTCTTTGTTGATGCCCGCTACCTGGAACATATTAATAATGCTGTCCATCTCTACTATAAAATAGAGAAGCTTGGCACCCACAAAGCCACCAATCAGAATTGAGGCTCCTACAAGAATAATGTCGTTTAAATCAATTTTTGTGCGTCTTGCATTGAAGATGGTGAGCAATATTGCAAGACCGATACCAAGAGTGCAGCAGACACCGTAAAGACCAATGGTATAGGGACCTATATTAAAAAGTGGAAACATATAAAAACTCCTTTGTAAAACAAATGGGCTGATAAAGCAGCCCACTTGTATTTGATGTTAAATAACTCATCTGATAAGCGATTATTCCAGTTCGCCCAGAGCGTTAGCCAGCTCATTCAAAGCATCGGCATCATTTGCAGCAGCGCCAACGCAGCCAGCGCATATTACGCAAGCAACAGCCAGGATACCACTGAATACCGTACCGATAATACAGAGTACCAGACCGGCAGTAGCCATACCGGAAGGCTGAGTCTTTCTTGCCTTAGCAGCCAGAATGATACCTACGATACCCAGCACCAGACCAACGAAAGAACCATAGCCGCAGAAAGAAAGTATGATAGAAATGATACCAAATACTAATGCAACAATAGCCATTATGTAACATCCTCCTATATTATTTTTGTGTGCAATTTTTTTAAACTACACAACACAACATAATTATACCATATTATGAATCAAAAGTCAATATTTATACAAATTTTTTCTGCAAAATGTTTTGCGCAAACTTTAAGCTGATTATTAGAGTAAAGTGTATCAATTCTATTTTCTCAATTTTTCCCGGGCTTTTTGCAGACGGACATCGTAGCCAACAAAGCGGTGATTTACATAGGTTGCGAAGATACGGGAGGTGATACGCTCATTGTATTTGTGGGAAATGCCGTCCCAGTCCATGTTGGTACTGATGATGGTGGGCAGACCACGGTTTATACGAGTGTTGATGATATTATAAATCGCTGACTGATAGAAGGATGTATCAAACTCTGTTCCCAGGTCGTCAAGGATAAGCAGGTCGCACTCAAGAAGCATGGAAAGGGTATCCTTGCCGCTTTGGTCACGTCCGAAATGCTCATTTTCAATCTGTCTCAGGAAGTTGATAACTGAGTCATAGAGTACACTATAACCCTTTTCAAGCACTGCTGAAGCGATTGACAGCGAAAGATGGGTTTTACCAAGACCTGTATTACCAAACATGAGAATACTGGGAGAATTGGTGGAGAAGCTTTTTGCGTATTCGGTACAGAAGAGGTAGATTCGTTCCATGGCAGCGTAGCAATCAGAGCCGTTTTCGGTTTTATAACCTTTGTAGTAGTTGAGGTTGAAGGTGTCGAAGCTACTGAGCCCCACTTGAGCACTTTTGTTAAGCTCAGTCGCAGCAAGCTTTGATGCAAGGGAAGTGAGACAGGTACAATATGTGCCGCCTGAGTAGCCTGTGTCGCTGCATTTTGGACAGGTATAGAGACTTTCGATTTCGAGATAATCCTCATGGTAGCCGTTTTCGGCAAGAAGCTTTCTTATGATGAGTTGACCTTGCTGATTCTGGCGGCGGAGAGCGTCTATATTTTCCTTTGTACTTTCGCCATTTGAAATAAGCCGCATGATATTACGGCTTGTACTGAAAAGCTTGTGATTTATCTCGGCAATCTCAGGAATGCGTTCGTTTATCTCCATGAAGCGTTCATCGTTTATGAGACGTGCCCGCTTACGTCTGGCGTCCACCTGTCTTAGAGCCTCTTCAATGTGTTCCTTTTTCATGTAAACGTTGCTCCTTTCCTGTTATTCATCCAGATTATATATAAGAGAACGGTAAGCGTCAGCATTGGGACTTTCGGGAATAACGTCCTTTTTGCGCTTAGGTGCAGTTTTAGACGTTTTAAGGGCTTCACTGCTCTGTCTGAGCTTGTCGTTCATGTCAACCTCTTCACGGGTCTTGTAGCCTGCCTCGGCCCAGCTGTGCATGATTTTATCCATATATTCAAGAGACAGCTTGCCCGTTTGCTCGTAAGTCTTTTCGTAGGCGTAGCGTACAAGCTCATCAGCAAGTTCCAAAGTCTGCCACTTGAAGAAGAACTCCTTCTGCTTTGTGGTAGGGGGACGCTTCATGTCAAGAGTGCGGGTCATAAATCCCAGATAACTTCGTCTGGCTTGCTCGGAGACAATCTCCTCGTTTATCTGCTGGAGTGTGCAAAGCCCCCTGTTCCACCATGAGCTAAGGAGCTTTTCCGAATACTGTACTCCCGGCTTGTCAATTGAACGACAGTAGGACATAACTGTCAGAATAATATCCTCCGGAATAGAGAGGTATTGATGAAGCCATATGAGGGAACGCTGGTGCATATGAGTCAGAGGCTCACCGGTGAGTTGTTCTGCCATGCGGAAGAGATTCATAAGTCCGCTGTTGCGCTGAAGCTCGGCGGCAATTTCACTGGGGGTAAGGTTTACCTCGCTGCTTGAACGCTGAACCACTGCCACAGCCTGTGTAGGCGTGGTTTCGCTTCTTATAGGTTCAGATGAGAGCTTTACAGCAGGTATAGCCGCAGAAACGTTTTGAGAGGCAGAAACACTTTCACACGCCTTGAAAAGTTCTGTTTGCTCCCAGAAGAGTACAGCCTCTTCCACAAGCTCTTCATTTATGGAGAGAGCTTCAGAGATTGACTTTGTATCAATAAGCGAGTTTTGATAACGTAGAAGATAGAGGAGAACCTTTATCTGAGATGGCGTTGCCAGCTTAATGTATTTGTCAACAACGACCGCAGGCACGCCGAACATCATTCCCCAGCCGTTTGATTGAATTTTAAGTTCCATAATAGCCTCCATAGTGAAATTTTGCAGAACAGCCGCAATTTGTACTTGACAAATCGGCTTAGTTGTGGTATACTATAAAAGGTTGATTGCCGGTGTGTCGGAATGGCAGACGAGACGGACTCAAAATCCGTTGTAGGTGACTACGTGTGGGTTCGAGTCCCACCACCGGCACCATTTATGAACGTCGTTTTTCTTGGGAAAGCGGCGTTTTTTTATCTGCATATTGACCGGTACCATATTTGAGAGTAATAAAAAACCCTTGTACAAAGTACAAGGGTTTGGCGTGCCTGGAGGGATTCGAACCCCCGACCTACTGGTTCGTAGCCAGTCACTCTATCCA
>CAZQMA010000006.1:0-60522 GCA_964594275.1 uncultured Ruminococcus sp.
CTTTTCCTTCTGAAGCAGGCTCTCGGGGATGAACATCGGCATATAAACATTCTCGTGACCTGTTTCCTTGAACATACCATCCAGAATACGCTGGATATTTTCCCAGATAGCGTAGCCATAGGGACGGATTACCATGCACCCCTTAACGCTTGTGTACTCTATAAGCTCAGCTTTCTTTACGATGTCTGTATACCACTGTGCAAAATCTTCCTCCATGGAAGTAATCGCAGCAACCATCTTCTTATTATTCTTTGCCATGTTAAATTTATCCTCCCGGTAGTTTTGTCTATACCGTTATAGTATAACATATTAATACAGGAAATGCAAGTGTTACTTTGAAAATTTTGGGAGCATTCCTACGGCTTTTTCCAATTGTTAACATCTTCTCCTATTGACAAACTAGCGGGAATTGCATATAATATAAATAGTAAAGACGCAGCAATCAGAGTAGCTTTGCTTTTGCGGTTCAGAGAGTGTCGGGGTGGTGGAACGGCACACGCTGGCTTTGTGAAGTGCGGTTGTCAGTCGGTGCAGGGAAGGTGAAAGTGTTTTCGCTGTGTATATGCACCCGGTTTGCCATCGTTAAAGGGCTTCTAATGAGTTATAAATCGGAGTGGAACCGTGGCATATTATACTGCCGCCTCCGGGAGACGTTTTTTTGTTACGTTTTCCGAGGCGTTTTTTTGTGCCACCAACTACCCGCAACAGAGAAAGGCGGTACCCGTTTGTTCCGAAAGCTTAAAGAGGATATTGCTCTTGTCAAAGAAAAAGACCCGGCTGCAAGAAGCGGTCTTGAAATTATACTCACCTACTCAGGACTTAAAGCTGTACGCAGCTACCGGCGAGCTCACTGGTTCTATAGCCACGGCTTTCTAACTATTGCCCGTATAATCTCACAGCGTGCCCGCAACAAGACAGGAATCGAAATTCATCCCGGCGCACAGATCGGCAAGGGCCTCTTTATCGACCACGGCATGGGTGTGGTAATCGGTGAAACCACCATCATCGGCGACAACTGCCTACTCTATCAAGGCGTAACCCTGGGCGGCACGGGTAAAGACAAGGGCAAGCGTCACCCCACACTCGGCAACAATGTCATGGTCGGTGCAGGCGCAAAGGTTCTGGGACCCATTGAGATTGGCGACAATGTAAAAATTGCCGCAAATGCGGTTGTTTTAAAGCCCGTTCCCAGCAATTCAACTGCGGTAGGCGTTCCTGCAAGAGTGGCTATACGTGACGGCGTTAAAATCGGTCATGACCTTGACCATATACACTATCCCGACCCTACAATGCAGGATATTACAGCTCTGCAAAGCGGTATGCTTCAGCTTAAATCTGAGGTGGACATTCTGGAGCATCAGTATGAGCTTGACCACAACCATCCGTTCCCACATGATAATGATAATAAACAAATAAAAGGAGAGACAGAAAATGAAAATCTATAACACCATGTCCCGAAAGACTGAGGAGCTTGTTCCAATGGAGAAAAACCACGTCCGCATCTATGCCTGCGGTCCCACGGTTTACAATTACATCCACATAGGCAACGCCCGTCCCATCTGTGCTTTTGACGTGCTAAGACGTTACCTGAAATATAAGGGCTACAAAGTAACCTATGTTCAGAATTTCACCGACGTTGACGACAAAATCATCCGCCGTGCAAACGAAGAAGGCGTAGACTCTCTGGAGATTTCCGAGAAGTATATCGAGGAGTACAAGAAGGATGCTCACGGTCTGAATGTTCTGGATGCAGATGTTCACCCAAAAGTTACAGAAAGCATGGACTTAATCATAAACATTGTAAAGAAGCTTGTTGAATCAGGTCATGCCTATGAGCGTGAAGGCGATGTTTACTTCCGTACACGTTCCTTTGAGACCTATGGCAAGCTCTCCGGTCAACCCATTGAAGAACTTCAGTCCGGTGCAAGAATCGACGTAAACGACATCAAGGACGATCCCCTTGACTTCGCTGTATGGAAGAGTGCGAAGCCCGGTGAGCCTTACTGGGAATCACCCTGGGGCAAGGGCAGACCCGGCTGGCATATCGAATGTTCTGCTATGTCAAGTCACTATCTGGGGGAAACTCTTGACATCCACTGTGGCGGTCAGGATCTCATATTCCCTCACCACGAAAACGAAATTGCTCAGAGTGAAGCCGCAAACGGCAAGACATTCTCAAACTACTGGATGCACAACGGCTATATCAACATCGACAACAAGAAAATGTCCAAATCCCTGGGTAACTTCTTTACCGTCCGTGAAGTAGCTGAAAAGTACGGTTATGAGGTTATCCGTTACATGATGGTTCAGGCTCACTACAGAAGCCCTATCAACTACTGCAAGGAGCTACTTGACGCTTGTAAGGCTTCTTTAGAGCGTCTCTACACCTGCCGTGACACTCTTGACCGTGCAATTGCTGCGGCACAGAGCGGTGCTGTTTCCGAGGAGGCTAAGAACATTTTTGACGCCAGAAAGACACAGTTTGAGGCCGCCATGGATGAGGACCTTAATACTGCTGACGCTGTTACCGCTCTCTTTGAGCTGGCACGTGACCTCAACAAAATGAGTGCGGACAATACCGTTTCTAAGGAACAGCTGACAGCGGGCGCATCTCTCTTTGATGCTATGACAGAGGTTCTGGGTATTCTCTATAATCGCAAGACCGAAAATGAAATCCCTGCTGAGGTTCTGGCTCTTGCCGAAGAGCGTGCTGTCGCAAGAAAGGCTAAGAACTTTGCTGAGGCAGACCGCCTCCGTGACGAAATTGCAGCTCTTGGCTGGCAGATAAAGGAAACAAGACAGGGTACGGAAATAACTAAACTATAAGGAGTGGCAAATGGCAAAGTTCAGTAAAAAGGCAGTTACAAGAATGACCATCCTTGTGGTTGTTATGGCTGCAATAAGTCTGACTCTCTTCTCATGCAGTACCTACTGTGCTCAGAGCCAGAAAACTTATATTGATATGGCGAATGTTACCCTTGTTCAGCTTGAAGAGCCATCTCCCGATGATACCTGTGCCGTTATCCACACTACCGCAGGTGACATCACTGCTGTGCTCTACACCGAGGATTCTCCTATGTACACAGCTCAGTTTATTGCTCTTGCAGAAGAGGGCTACTATGATAACACCTATGTTTTCCAGGTTGAAAAAGATGTTTACTTCTCAGCAGGCAGTCCCGACAAGACAGGCTCTGTAAGCAGCACACAGGCAGCTTCTTCCAAAGAAAACGTTGTAATGGAAAAGTCTCAGAATCTCTGGCCTTTCCGTGGTGCTCTCTGCGCTCCGAAAACAGGTCATGACACCAATTTCTGGGACAACCTCTTCGGTCAGGCTGATGACTACGTAGGTACGCGTTTCCTGGTATGCAACACCATCGAGTTCGATGATGCAACCCTCGCCGAGCTTGAACAGGCAGATTCCTCTGCCGAAACCATAAACAACGCCTTCATCGAAAAAGGGGGTATCCCCAACTACGCTCAACAGATGACGGTATTCGGTCAGGCGTTTGGCGAGGATAGCTTTAATACTATTAACACAATCACCACAGCGGTTCTTGCCGCAGCAGATGAAGAATCAGGATACACTCCACCCGAGGATGATATTCTCATTGAGAATATAGAGATTATGACGTATAAAGAAACCGGTGTTTCCTGGTAATTAATAGTTAATAATGAATAATCTGCAATGTCCCGGTGAAACATTTTGACAAGACTATTTTTCTAAAAAACTATAATCGGATAACTATCAATTTAAATATTTGTAGAAAATTCGTGAGAAATTTGCCCTTGTATTGGCACAATATAACAAATTCACGGCAAGTCACGGTTCAACTGCTTTACAAATGCGCCTAATTGGTGTATAATAGAAGAGTTAAATCGTAAAATAGCATTAGCTTAGATATATATACAGAGACAATCATAGAAGTGACAAAATTAAGCTGTCACGCTTAAAAACGGGATAGGTGCGCCTTTGCACAAAAATGCGCCTTATTCCACTAAGGAGAGAAAACGTTTTGGAGAAGTTTGTAATTCGAGGCGGTCGCCGACTGACCGGTGAAATCGAAGTCAGCGGGGCTAAAAACGCTGCCGTTGCCCTTATTCCCGCCGTTCTGCTGTGTGATGAACCCTGTGTTCTGGAAAATGTTCCCGACATAAGCGACGTTTCCATGAGCCTGCGCATTATGTACGAAATGGGTGCTAAGGTAGAATATATTGACAAGACTACTGTCCGCATTTCAGCTGAAAACGTGGACAATTTCTGCGTTCCCTATGAGAGTGCAAGACGCATGAGAGCGTCATATTATTTTCTCGGTGCGCTCCTTGGTAAATTCTCAAGAGCGAGAGTTTCCATGCCCGGCGGCTGTCCTCTGGGAGATCGTCCCATTGACCAGCATCTGAAGGCTTTTTCCGCTCTGGGTGCTAAATGTAACATTGAATACGGCATGGTAGACCTTTCAGCCGAAAAGCTCACAGGCTCTCAGATTTACTTAGACGTAGTTTCCGTTGGTGCAACTATGAATGCTATGTTGGCAGCTGTACGTGCAGAAGGACTTACTGTTATCGAAAATGCCGCTAAGGAACCTCACATCGTTGACTTGGCTAACTTTCTGAACTCTATGGGGGCAGATATTATGGGGGCAGGTACCGATGTTATCAAGATTCGTGGTGTAAAGCACCTTCACGGTACAACTTATTCCGTTGTTCCCGACCAGATTGAAGCCGGCACTTTTATGGTAGCTGTTGCCGCAACAGGCGGTGACGCAATGATTACCAACGTTATCCCCAAGCACCTTGAACCTATTACATCCAAGCTTCGTAAAATCGGTGTTAATGTCGATGAATTTGATGACAGCGTGAGAGTATGGGTTGACGGTCCTCTGGTGCGTACCAATATCAAGACCATGCCTCATCCCGGTTTTCCCACAGATATGCAGCCTCAGATGGCTACCCTGCTTACTCTTGCTGAGGGTACAAGCATTGTTACTGAGGGTGTATGGGAGCAGAGATTCCGCTATGTGGACGAACTGAGAAGAATGGGCGCTGACATTTCCGTTGACGGCAAGGTAGCGGTTATTGAAGGCACAGGTAAACTTACAGGAGCTCCTGTTAAGGCATGTGACCTCCGTGCTGGTGCTGCTCTGATTATTGCAGGACTTGCTGCTAAGGGCATTACTGAGATTGAGGATATATTCCACATCGAGCGTGGCTACGGCGGACTGGTCGAAAAGCTTCGCCAGGCAGGCGCAGATATTGAAAAGGTAACAACTCCCGTTGCAACTATGCGTGAAGCGGTTACCGGCTAAGAAAATATTTCAGAGCCTGCTTTGCAGGCTCTTTTTGTTGATGAAAAGCAGAAAATGTTTCACACGGAATATTTCCGACAAGCTTCCCTATCATACGTCCAAACTTTACTTGCGAGGTCTACTATGTCTAAATTTCACTCTCTTTTCAGCGGCAGTAAAGGCAATGCCTCTCTGCTCACCTTTGGCAGAAGTTCACTGCTTATAGATGCAGGTATGTCCTGTAAACAGCTCATGTGTGCAATTTCTGCCCGTGATATTTCGCCTGTCTCCATAGGAGGCGTCATTATCACTCACGCCCATATTGACCATATACGCGGTCTGCGGGTTTTCTGTAAGAATACAGGCGTAAAAGTCTACGCTTCGGCGGATACCCTCAGCACCCTTCTCCGTGACGGTCACATCACCGAACAGGATTTTGGCGGTATTCTTGATGATGATGTACAGGATATAGGCGGATTTGGCGTAAAGGCTTTTCCCACTGACCATGACGAAAGGGGTAGTTGCGGTTTTCGCATTTTCACTCCGGATGAACGTTCGTGCGCTGTCTGTACCGACCTTGGACACGTTACCGATGCTGTTCACAGCAACACACAGGGCAGCGACCTCGTACTCTTGGAATCAAACTACGATCCAGCCATGCTGAAAAACAGCTCCTATCCCGCCCACCTGAAAGCCAGAATCTCAGGTGATTCGGGACACCTTTCAAATCGTGCTTCGGCGGATGAGGCGTTCCGTCTGATAGGCAGCGGTACAACCCGTCTGATTCTGGGACACCTGAGCGAAGAAAACAATACTCCCTATCTCGCCGAAAAAACTACGAGAGACAGGCTTGACGGTACATACAACTGCGGTAGCGACTATCTGCTCTACATCGCAAGCCGCTGCGGACTAAAGGAGACGGTGATTTTCTGATGATGAATATACAGATTTTAGCCTACGGTAAACTCAAGGAGAAGTATCTCCGTGACGCATGCAATGAATATGAAAAACGTCTTTCACGATACTGCAATTTCTCATGCACTGAGCTTGAACCAATTCAGCTCTCCGAAAAGGCTTCGGACAAAGAAATAGCCGCTGCTCTTGAAAAGGAAGGACAGCAGTTGCTTAAACGTATTAAAGGCTTTTGCATTGCCATGTGTATTGAGGGTAAAACCATGAGCAGTGAGGCTCTGGCAGAGAAACTCTCCTCAGTTGGCGTTGCGGGGGACAGCACTGTAACCTTCGTCGTAGGCAGCTCATTCGGGCTTTCCGACGAGGTAAAACGCCGTGCTGACCTTAGACTTTCCATGTCCCCCATGACCTTCCCACATCAGCTTGCACGTGTCATGCTTTTTGAGCAGATTTACCGTGCTTTCCAGATTCAATCAGGGTCGAAGTATCACAAATAAAAATAATAATTATATTTTAATTGGGAGCTTGCCGTCTTTTCGGTACGCTCTCTTTATTTATATTACATTTCGTCAAGGGATTTTCAAAGTCAGAAAGATAAGTTTGAATTTTCAAAATTATTTTCGCCAAACCCCTTGCAAATTATTGCTAATCATGTTATTATGTGATTGATACTGTTTTATGGCTACTAAGCCCTTAAAGCAGAAAAAATGAGGAAAAACCAAAATACAAAAAAGGAGCGTATATTTATGAAATACGGTTACTTCGACCTTGCAAACAAAGAATATGTAATCACTAAGCCCGACACTCCCGCACCTTGGTGTAACTACCTAGGTTCTCCTGAGTATGGCGCTATCGTATCCAACAACGCCGGCGGTTACAGCTTCGTTCAGTCAGGCGCAAACGGCAGAATTGCACGTTATCGCTTCAACTCCAACATGGCTCTTCCCGGTCGTTACATCTACATCCGTGACAACGATACCGCTGACTACTGGTCTGCTTCCTGGCAGCCCGTTGGCAAGCCACTTGATACCTACAAGAGCACCTGCCGCCACGGTACAGCTTATACTGTTATAAGCGCAGAATACGCAGGTATCTCCTCTGACGTTACCTACTATGTTCCCACAGGCGCAACATATGAAGTATGGCGTGCAGTTGTAAAAAACAACTCCGACAAGCCCAGAAATCTCTCCCTCTTTGGCTTCGTTGAATTCACAAACGACAACAACTACGAACAGGATCAGGTAAACCTCCAGTACACACTCTTCATCACACGTACATCCTTCGAGGGCAACAAGATTCTCCAGCACATAAACGAAAACAGCGGTAAGGACGAAACAGGCTCCAACCACCGTGAACGTTTCTTCGGTATGGTTGGCGCACCTGTTACAGGCTACAACGGTAATCTTGACAACTTCATCGGTTCCTACAGAACCTACTCAAACCCCATCGCCGTAGAAAACGGCAAATGCGATGGCGTTATGAACTACAACTCCAACGCATGCGGCGCACTCCAGAGTGAGATTACCCTGGAACCCGGCGAATCCAGAGAAATCATCTACGTTCTCGGTCAGAAGGACAACGCTCAGGCTGACGCAATCCTCAAATCCTATGAAGAGGCTGGCAAGGTTGACGCAGAAGTAGCAGAACTGAAAAACTACTGGCACGGCAAGCTCTCTAATTTCTCCGTTGAGACTCCCTCTGAAGAATTCAACAACATGATTAACGTATGGAACGCTTACCAGTGCTTTATCACATTTATCTGGTCAAGAGCAGCTTCCTTTATCTACTGCGGTCTGAGAAACGGCTACGGCTACCGTGACACTGTACAGGACATTCAGGGTATCATTCACCTTGACCCTGAAATGGCAGCTGAGAAGATTCGTTTCATGCTCTCTGCGCAGGTTGACAACGGCGGCGGTCTGCCCCTCGTTAAGTTCAACCACAATGCAGGTCACGAGAATACTCCCGATGACCCTGAATACGTTAAGGAAACAGGTCATCCCTCTTACCGTGCAGACGACGCTCTTTGGCTCTTCCCCACAATCTTCAAGTATGTAGGTGAAAGCGGCAACTACGGCTTCTACGACGAGGTTATCGTTTATGCTAACGGCGGCGAGGCTACTGTTTACGACCACCTGAAGAATGCTATCCGCTTCTCTATGGAGAGACTTGGTGACCACAAGATGCCCGCAGGTCTCCACGCTGACTGGAACGACTGTCTCCGTCTGGGCAAGAAGGGTGAATCTACCTTCGTTGCATTCCAGCTCTACTACGCTATGTCCATGATTAAAGAGCTGGCAGAAAAGCGTAATGATACAGAATATGTTGAGTATATTACAAAGGTACAGGCTGAGCTTCACGAAACACTGGAAAAGTGTTGGGATGAGGACAGATTCATCCGTGGTATCCGTGAGGATGGCGTAATCGTTGGTGCTAAGAAAGACCCCGAGGCTAATATGTGGCTGAACCCTCAGAGCTGGAGTGTAATCTCAGGCTTTGCATCCAGCGAACAGGCTGACAAGGCTATGCAGTCCGTTGCTGATATTCTGGATACACCCTATGGTGCTAAGCTTCTTGAACCTCCCTACAGAGAACACTACTTTGACGGTGCGCTCATGCACATCTTCAACCCCGATACTAAGGAAAACGGCGGTATATTCTCACAGTCTCAGGGTTGGCTGATTCTTGCTGAATCTCTCTTGGGTCACGGCGATGCAGCATTCCGTTACTTCATGGAAAGTTCTCCTGCCGCTATGAACGATAAGGCTGAAATCCGTGTTCTGGAGCCTTATGTACACGGTCAGTTTACTGAGTCTAGTGCTTCTCCTTATGCAGGACGTTCACACGTACACTGGCTGACAGGTACAGCTTCCACCGTTATGGTAGGCTGCACAGAGGGTATCTGTGGTATGAGACCTGATGCTGAGGGTCTGGTAATCAGCCCGTCTATCCCTTCAGAATGGGATGGATTCAAGATGACTAAGAAGTTCCGCGGCAAGACACTGAACATTAACGTTAAGAATCCTGACCACGTACAGAGCGGCGTTGCTTCCATGACTGTAAATGGCACGGCTATTGAAGGCAACAAGCTTTACACAGAAAATCTCCCCGAAGTAAACGAAATTGAAATCGTTCTGGGTTAAGTTTAAAAATTAAAAGGAGCAGCTTTAGCTGCTCCTTTTTATATCTGCTATATCATTGTATTCTTGTTTTATCGACTTATCTGTGGTTGCCACCACCGCCGCCGCCGCTTCCGGAGCCGCCTCCGCCTCCTCCGCTGCTTCCACCGCCGCCACTACTGGACTGGATTCGGGTCTTTGTTCTGTACTTTCTGATAAACATATCAGTCGGTACACCATACTGTACTTTGTCAAATGACGTGTACTGTAAGCTTGAAGGCTTGCTCTTGAAGCGATAGTGAAGCTTTATCACTATAAACGCAATAATCGCCACTATCAGTCCAACCACTATACCGATAACTGCCGCAAAACCCCAATTTCTCGGGCGTTCATCTGTATAGATAAGGTTACCTGCATTGTCAAGCATTACGTACTCATCAAGGTCAGAAACGTAGAAATAATCTACCGCTCCGTCAGGTCCTATGTCATAATAATATCTCAGACTCTCTAAAAATTCATACAGCGCAGATTCAACGTCTGCATCAATTCTCGGAAGATAAGGATTCATCTCAGAGAAGATTTCTGAGGTTCGGGAGGCACCGTCAGTTTCACCCGAAAAATAGAATCTTGCTCGATTGCGTGTGTAGAGATAGTCGTAGGGTGAGTAGCTGGAATTGTTATGCCCCGATAAATCCAGATACAGTACCACGCTATCCTCGTAGAAACCGTAGTTATCAAGACACAGCTCCTCTGCAAACATAAAGGTATCGTACTCGCCGTAGATTCTTGTACCACTTACCTGAATCAGAATATTCATATCAATATATTCTGCCGTTGCACGAAGCTCCTTGGTGAGGGCTGCTTCCTCTTCATCGGTAAGCATATCCGCTTCATCGTATATGTAGCTGAGGGATACGTCTACAGGTGTATTGTCGATAATATGTTTCTCGGCTGACGCACATAGAGACAGCGCACCTGTGCATACAAACGCACTCAGAAGAAAGGCGGCTGACTTCTTTAAAATACTCATCAGAAAATCATACCTCCTATCAATGTTACTACCAGCGCAACACCTGCAAAAAGTCCTGCACAGAAGCCTAGGAGCTTACCTATAGACAGGGGTGGAGTGCCTGCCAGCTTGCCTGTCTGACCGTTCATTGCGAAGCTGTAAGTTTTGCCGTTGTGGTGATAGTTCATAAACCATACAGGCAGGAGTGCGTACTCCCTTTTAACATCCTGATAGCCTACATTTACATTTACAGCCTTAACGCCGCTATAGCCTGTTACCTTTGAAGTGAGGTTTTCACGGCAACCGTCGTGAATACGTGTCTTAGCTCTATTAACTACCTTTTCCCACGGAATATCGTACTTTTCTGCCAGGAATCCGCTTAAATACTGCATAGAAAACTCACGTATATCCTTATAAGAATAAGGCTCGATAGCATCCATGAGAGCATCCTCAATTTTGGTGGCACCGTCAGCGGGTACTCTTTCAAATGGGAACGAGCCGCTTCTTGTTACGGCATATTCAGAGGTTTCAGTTATGCGGTAGTCGCCTGATGTCCAACTACGTTTTCTCTCACCGATACAAGTGAGGGTCGCATTTGCTGTACAGGATGTAAGCCAGAACGGAACATATACACCACTCATCTTTTCAAGCTGCTGTTTTGTCTTAAAATCAGAGGGCAGGAACCATCTTTTTTTGCACCATTTCTTAAAGTCATCTATGGCTTTTTCTTTAGTGTAGGCAAATGGAATTACATAGTTTGGACGGTATTCACCGGTGAGTCTGCCTGCCAGGACAACAGGGTTATGGCAGTAATAGCAGAAAGTAGCCGCTTCTGTTTCCTCGGCGATAATCTGCGCACCACAGGAGTTACAGGAATAAAGGCGGGTTTGCTCAGTAAAATCGCTTGTATCGAACTGAGAATAGTCGTTTTCGTCCTTCAGAGTTTTTGCACCACGGTCGGCGGTTTCTTCAGCCATCTTGTTTACCCGCTCGTACATCTGAGCGATTTCGGCTTCTTCAAAATAGCTGTCGCAGTAGTCGCAGCCGAACCTCTGCTGTTCGGGCTTGAATGTCAACTCACCGCCGCAGTACGGGCATTTGTATTGTACTGTATTCAAGGTGATTTCCTTTCGTGTTGGATTTGTGTGCGTGAGCTTTTTTGATACTCTACGCAAGAATGATATGCTTCGCTCGGTTTCTCTTATATTACTTTACTTCTTTTACTCAGCTTCTCTTGTTGCCGCAGTTTGTGCAGAAATTGCCCTTGTTCACTGTACCACAACCACAAGTCCAGTCTGCCGCCGGCTTCTTGCTACCGCAGTTGGTACAGAAATTACCTGTATTCTCTGCACCGCATGTACACTTCCAGCTTGCCGCCGGTGCTGGCTTCTTACTACCGCAGTTGGTGCAGAAGTTGCCTGTATTCTCTGCGCCGCATGTACACTTCCAACCGCCTGCTGCCGGTGTTGCCTGAGCCTGCTGCATCTGCATCTGTTGCATATTATTCGCAGAAGCTGTATTCATAAAGCCGCCTGCATTCTGCATGCCCATACCCATTGCCATAAATGCCTGACCTGCGCCGGCTGTGTTCTTACCTGCTGATTCCATGCCTCTCGCTACAGCACCCTGTACATAGCCTTCTCTTACTGCCGCATCAGACAGCATTGCTCCCTGATTGCGCATATTAATGAGCTGCTTGCTCTCGTCGTCATAGCTGATGCTGCCAATACCTACGGATACAACCTCTACGCCTCTTACACCCTTCCAATCTTCGTCCAGTACATCACTCATGTACTTTGCAAGTTTCATGCCCTGTGAAGGAAGTGTAGAAATTCTTACGCCGTCAACTGACATCTGGCTGATTGTTGTCTGAAGTGCTGTGAGAAATTCCATGTTATACTGCTCGTTGATATCTTCAAAGCTTAACTTATCCCGGTTTCTCTGAGTACACTCCATGTAGAATTTCAGCGGATCGGATACCTTGATGGAATATGTACCGTGACAGCGCAGAAAAAGCTCTGCATTATAGAAGTTATCAAAATACTGAAGAGCGTTTCTTGTGCCAAACTTGATTCCTCTGATTTCACTGAGATTTACAAAGTAAACCTGCTGTGCGCTTGTAGGCTGACCGCCAAACTTGAATCTTTCCCATGTGTCTCTCAGTGTATCGCCAAGCTGACCATTGAATAGTGAAGGAGATGAGGACATAAATACCTCATACTGACCCGCTTCTGCTGTGTAGTCGATAATCTTTCCGTCCTCTACCAGGAACATCATCTGGTTAGGTCCTACCAAAATCTTAGAGCCGTTGGAAATAACGTTGTCACTGCCCTTTTTGTTGCTGCCACGCTTGCCATTCTGAATCTGTACGCCACGACACATGATGGTTGTTGCGTCCATATCAGGCGCTGCAATATAATCAAGCCAGGAATCTGCCAGCTGACCGCCGATTGCACCTGTTGCTGCTTTAATAAGTCCCATAAAAAACCTCCAATAAATGTTGTTGTAATTGTTAATATTCTCTGAAAAAGAATACATTTCAATTATATCATAACTGCGTTACAATTGCAAGAGGTGCGAAAAGTTTTTTAGCGTTATTGTCGTACTCTACGCCTTGACAACCTCTCTCTGCTTTAGTATAATGTTATAGTAACATCTTAAAGTGAGAATCCTACAGCAAGGAGCGATACTACATGAATATACTGTCCTCAAAGCCGAAGTCTGATGGCTTTACCATGCCCGGAGAATTTGAACCTCACTATGGTACAATTATGATATGGCCGGAGCGCCACGATTCATGGCAAAATGGAGCCTATGCCGCACGGAAAGTCTTTGTAAAAATTGCCTCTATCATTGCAAAGGATGAAAAGCTTACCATGCTTGCATCGTCTAATCAATACGAGACAGCCCGTGCAATGCTCCCGCCTGAGGTGCGGGTTATAGAGTGTACCACTGACGATGCCTGGGCAAGAGATACCGCTCCTACCTTTATTAAAAGCAGAGCTACAG
This sequence comes from uncultured Ruminococcus sp., assembly GCA_964594275.1. Taxonomy (GTDB): domain Bacteria; phylum Bacillota; class Clostridia; order Oscillospirales; family Ruminococcaceae; genus Ruminococcus_C. The sequence goes on from CAZQMA010000006.1 coordinate 13,332, forward strand.
GAGAAGTACGCGGTATCGACTGGGGCTTCAACGCCTGGGGTGGACTTTATGACGGGCTTTACTTTCCCTGGGACAACGACAATCACGTTGCCCGTAAGGTCTGCGATTTTCTAGACAAGGACTGCTATAATTTCCGTGATTTTATATTAGAGGGCGGAAGTATTCACAGCGACGGACAAGGTACAATTATAACAACGGAGAGTTGTCTTTTAAGCGGCGGACGTAATCCTAATATGTCAAAACCTGAGATTGAAGCCATGCTTTTAGACTGTCTGGGTGCAGATAAGGTTATATGGCTTCCCCGTGGCATTTATAATGACGAGACCAACGAGCACGTCGATAATGTGTGCGCTTTCACAGCTCCCGGAGAGGTTGTACTTGCCTGGACGGACAATAAAAATGACCCCCAGTACGCACTTTCAAAGGCTTGCCTTGATGTTCTCAGCCGTGAGACAGATGCTATGGAACGAAAGTTAAAAGTTCGTCTTTTACATATTCCCTCAAGCCCTGTGTGTGTGTGCAAGAGTGAATGTGAAGGACTTGACCTTATGGATGGTGAACCTACAAGAACGCCGGGGGAACGACTGGCGGCGTCCTATGTCAATTTCTACATTACAAATGTTGCAGTGCTTGTACCTCAGTTCGGCGATGAAATGGATGAAAAGGCTTTAAAGGTTCTGAAAGAATGCTTCCCTGATCGACAGGTTATCGGTATAGCCGCCAGAGACATACTCATTGGCGGCGGAAATATACACTGTATCACTCAGCAAGTGCCAATATGAGGAAAGACTGATATTAGTTCTGCTAAGCAAGGCAGCTTTGGCTACCCGACCGTCTGTCTCGCTTAGCCCGTTAATTATTCATTACAACAATAAACAAGGAGTATAAGTTATGCGTAATATTACTGTTGCAGCCGTTCAGATGGCCTGCGAATCCGAAGTTTACGAAAATATCCAGACTGCTGACCGTCTTGTTCGTCAGGCTGCTGCAAACGGTGCTAACCTCATTCTTCTCCCCGAACTCTTTGAACGTCCCTATTTTTGCCAGGAACGCCAATACGGCTACTACAGCTTCGCAGAAACACTCTCCGACAACACCGCTGTAAATCACTTCCGAAAACTTGCAGAGGAGCTGGGTGTTGTACTTCCCATAAGTTTCTATGAGCGTTCAGGCAATAACACCTTCAACAGCCTTGCTATGATTGATGCGGATGGCACTATCCTCGGAGTTTACCGTAAAACCCACATCCCCGACGACCACTTCTACCAGGAAAAATTCTACTTCACCCCCGGCGATACGGGTTTCAAGGTATGGCATACACGCTTCGGCTGTATCGGTGCGGGCATATGCTGGGATCAATGGTTTCCTGAAACAGCTCGTGCCATGGCTCTTATGGGTGCGGAGATTCTCCTTTATCCCACAGCTATCGGCTCTGAGCCTATTCTGGATGTGGACAGTATGCCGCACTGGCAGCGCTGTATGCAGGGACACTCTGCGGCAAATCTCATGCCTATTGTTGCAGCTAACCGCATCGGTACAGAGTCAGTTATCCCATGCGCCGAAAACCAGTACCAGAAATCAAGCCTTACCTTCTACGGCTCATCCTTTATCACCGATAATACAGGCGAGGTTATTCAGCAAGCCGGTCGGGACTACTCAGGCGTTATTATCGACTCCTTTGACCTTGATGAGCTTCATGAAGCACGTCTCAGCTGGGGTCTTTTCCGTGACCGCCGACCTGAAATGTATGGTTCTGTCAGCAGCAGTATTCCTATAAAGTAAGTCTTACTTTTGCGGTTTTATTGTGATTATGCATAGATTATCTTGCGGTAAATGGTGTGAAATGTCGTTTTTCGCCGAAAAAATACGAAGAAAATCTAAACATCCCGTTTTTCTACTTGACTTTGAGTTGTAATGTGGTATAATTGTAAATAGTGACAAATCGGTGACAGTTTCACCTAATTACGTCAGATTTTGATTACAATTCGGAAACGAAAGGACGTGGATGCAGTGCATCACATGATACGCAGACTTGCGGCAGCTGTAAGCTGCACAGTTCTGGCTATTAATATCACAACTGCTGCTCACGCTGAGAGCACGGTTTCTTACATTGAAATCGGTGAAAACGGCTCTTATACTGAGCTTTATTCTATAAACGAATCAGAAATCACCAAGGAGGGCTGGTACACCCGTGACGGTGGTATGACCTTCTCCTATTACTACTCTGATGGTACGTATGCTTCCGGTAAAGCGGCTATCGGCAATGGAACTTACCTCTTTACTGCTGAAGGCAGTCTCAAAACAGGTTGGCAGTTGGTTGACGGCAGTAGATTCTACTATAGTCCATTAAACGGTCAGCTCACTCTCGGCTGGGTTGACTACAATGGCAAGACCTACTACGTTGACGCTGAGACGGGCAAAGTTACAGGTCAGGCAAAAATTGACGGCGTTTACTGCACTTTTGATGACTTCGGCGTACTTATTTCCATAGAAGGGACTGCACCCGGTATTCATTATGACGCTCCTTACTATGCTCAGGCTGATGAGCGTTGGGGCGGCGTTTATATCGGTACAAAGACTATTGCTAAGGTTGGATGTCTTACCAGCTGTATGGCAATGATGCACTCCTACTACACAGGCACTGAGATTACTCCCGATGTTATGTGCAAGGAATATCTCACTTACAATAACAACTCTCTCCTTTGGGCTGAGGTTTACAATCTGGGCTACCAGGTTGACACCGCTCCTGCTAACAGAAATGACAGCGAAAATCTCGCTGCGCTCTATGAGTACCTCCAGACAGGCCCTGTTATTGTAGGCGCAAAAAACAGCTACGGCGGTATGCATTTTGTTCTGGTTACAGGCTGCACTAAGGATAGTGCAACTAATCTTTCAGCTGCGGATTTCACCATCAATGACCCCGGCTTTGAACGTAAGTCCACTCTTGATGAGCATTTTGAGGACTACGGTAGTTGGTATCATTTCTACTGCAAGTGATTTTTACAGCTTCAGACAATTCAATATGTAAAGTCTTTGTTCCACGGTGGATATTTGTTCTGCGTGGAACATTTTATTTAATCGGAAACGGGCGACCAATGGTCGCCCGTTGTTTACAGTTCAATCTGCTTGCCCAGAAACTGAGATGCCGCCTGAATGAGTGACTTCTGACTGTCACTAAGCTTTGTATCAGTGCCATTCTCCAGAAATGCAACCGCACCCGTAACATCACCCGAGGAAATAATCGGCAGACACGCAACTGCTCCTTTGTCTACTCCTTCAGCGGGCATCATTGACGCACCTGCACTCTCGGCAAAATACTGTCTGCGATTCTCCATAAGCTCCTCAAGCTCAGGTGAAACCCTTCTTGCGTTCCATTCCTTCTTCGCTGCGCCGGAAATGGAAATAACATGGTCTCGGTCAAATACCGCAACCGGACAGCCCGACAGCTTATGCATAATGTCCGCTACCTGGGCTGCGTTTTCACTGATTTCACCAATAGGAGAGTACTTCTTAAAAATTACCTCGCCGTCGCTTGCCGTATAGATTTCAAGGGGATCGCCTTCTCTGATTCGCATTGTCCTGCGTATCTCTTTCGGAATTACTACACGACCTAAGTCGTCTATTCTCCTTACGATTCCTGTTGCCTTCATTATATTTTACCTCCGTTAATATCGGTTTGTGGATGTAGTATGTGCTGAAAAGGGAATATTATGCGTTTTTTTGTAAGAAAAAGTGTTTATTATATTGTCCGCCACCGGCGTACATACGTATTCCCTCAAATATACACATCAAAGTGGGCTAAATTTGTGGGAAATAACAGTTGATTTTTTCCGCAAAATCTAATATACTATATTATATGGTTATAATTGAAACAAAAATGAAAGGAGTCGGGACATATTTACGCAGTTGTCCCGTATAACAGTATGAGTATTAAGGTTGTAAAGTTCGGTGGAAGCAGTCTGGCTGATGCCGGTCAGATGAAGAAGGCCGCCGATATTATAAAGGCTGACCCAGACCGCCGATATGTTGTACCCTCTGCACCAGGTAAGAGATTTTCAGATGATATCAAGGTTACAGATCTACTCTATAAGTGCTACGGTCTGGCTGAAAAGGGTGAGGACTTCTCCGCTGTTCTTACTGAAATCCACAGCCGCTATAAGGAAATCATCTCCGGTCTGGGTATGGATTTCTCCATTGACAAGGACATTAAGACCATCAATGAAAACTTTAAAAAGCGTTTTGGCAGTGACTACGCTGCAAGCCGTGGTGAATATCTCAACGGCAAGGTGCTGGCAGCTTATCTGGGCTTTAAGTTTGTGGATGCGGCTGAGGTTATCTTCTTTATGGAGGACGGCACTCTCAACCAGGATAAGACTACCAAGGCTATTCGTGCAGCTCTGGATGGTGTTGATTACGCAGTTATTCCCGGTTTTTATGGCTGCGGTGCTGACGGTTATGTCCGTACCTTCTCCAGAGGTGGCTCTGACGTTACAGGCTCAATCGTTGCTGGCGCTGTAAGAGCTGACATCTACGAAAACTGGACTGACGTTTCCGGATTCCTGGTAACAGACCCCAGAATCGTCAAGAATCCCGTTCCAATTCGTACAATCACCTACACTGAACTTCGTGAACTTTCCTACATGGGTGCATCTGTACTCCACGATGAGGCTATTTTCCCCGTTCGTTCTGCAGGTATTCCCATCAACATCAGAAACACAAACGACCCCTCTGCTCCCGGTACACTTATCGTTCCCGACAGCATGGGTGATGATGTCAGTCCTTATACAATTACAGGTATTGCAGGCAAGAAGCACTTCTCTGCAATCAGCCTCCACAAGGACAGAATGAACAGCCAAATTGGCTTCTGCCGTGACGTACTGGATGTTCTGGCTGAAAATGGCATCTGCATTGAGCACATGCCCTCCAGCATCGACTCCATGACTGTTATTGTTGATAGTGCACACCTTGATGGAAAGGTTGACGAAATCGTAACTCAGATCCGAAAGAAAGTAAACCCCGATGATATTTACGTTGAGGATGGCGTTGCACTGATTGCTGTTGTAGGCAAGGGTATGTGCAGAACACGTGGCGTTGCTGCAAGAATCTTCGCAGCTCTCGCTCACGCTCGTATCAACGTTAAGATGATTGACCAGGGTTCCAGTGAGCTTAATGTTATCGTCGGCGTAAACGAAGAGGACTTTGAACAGGCTACACGCTGCATTTACGATATGTTTGTAAACGCAGTGCAATAAGCCGCTTACTAATATAACAATAAAACCGAGGCTTTCCAAAGCCTCGGTTTTTTCTTTTGTTTCAGTTTACCTTGAAAGGAGAACCCTGTAACCCTCTGTCAGGGGCTTTATGTGCGCCGGATGGTTTTCGGCGAAAACGAAGATTTTCTCTCCCAAACCCTTATCAAGAAATGCACACAATTCTTCATCCGAATACTTTGCCATGCTTTCACACAATTCAGACACTGCTATAACTGTTTTTCCATTTTCTCCCTTCATCATGCGGAATGGCCATATACGGCAGTCAAAGGGACGTTTCTCCCGAGGTAGTATACAGCCCCTTTCTCCCAACATAGGGCAGGCAAAAAGCTCACCGTCTGAGAGTTTCGGTGCTGTGAATGTACCGTTTTCAATAGCAGCATCCGGGTTCACATCAAGTACAGCAGTAATGTTTTCCGCTTCAAGTATGGGCAATTCCCAGGTATCGGTGCTGTCAAATATACAGCAGAGTCGGCACTCTGCACAGGACTGTGTAGTTAGAATTTCTTTGAGCATGGCGGCTCCTTTCAATAAAAGATTAACCGTCCCGAAAATAAATCGGGACGGCATTATTAAAAAAATAAATTACAGTTCAACAGTCCAGCCGAATGTATCTTCAACCTTACCCCACTGCATACCTGTCAGTGTATCGTAAATCTTCTGAGAAATCGGACCAATCTTGTTGTTGTTGATTTCCATAACCTTATCGCCCCACTTCAGATGACCAACAGGGGAAATAACTGCCGCTGTACCTGTACCGAATACCTCCTGGAGTTTGCCTGCATCATATGCATCTGCTACTTCCTGAATAGAGATTCTTCTTTCGGAAACATTCATTCCCCAGCTCTTGCACAGCTCAACTGTGGATTTTCTTGTGATACCACCCAGAATAGAGCCTGCATCCAGAGAAGGTGTTACAACCTCGCCGTCAATTACAAAGAAGATGTTCATTGCGCCAACCTCTTCAATGTACTTCTGCTCAACACCATCAAGCCACAGTACCTGAGAGTAGTTCAGCTTGTGAGCGTCGTCCTGGCTGTGGAGAGATGCAGCGTAGTTGCCGCCTGTCTTAGCAAAGCCCATACCGCCTCTTACGGCACGTACATACTTGTCCTCAACATAGATGCTTACAGGATTCAAACCTGATGCATAATATGCGCCTGAAGGGCTGAGGATGATGATAAAGAGATACTGGTCACCTGCACGTACGCCAAGGAATGGGTCAACTGCCACGATAAATGGTCTGATGTACAGAGATGTGCCATCCAGTGTGGGAACCCAGTCTTTATCTACCTCCAGAAGTTCTCTCAGACACTGCATTGCCAGGTCAACGGGAAGCTCGGGAATTACCAGACGTTCATTGGACTTATTGAGTCTTTTGAAATTCTCCTCAGGACGGAAGAGCTGAATCTTGTTCTCAGCTGTACGGTAAGCCTTCATACCCTCGAATACGGTCTGACCGTAGTGGAGACACATTGCCGCAGGACTGAGCGAGAGATTGCCGTAAGGGAGAATCTCAGGGTCATGCCAACCCTTGTCTGCGTCATAGGGCATTACCAACATATGGTCGGTGAAAACGTGACCAAAGCCCAACTTGCTTTCATCGGTAGGCTTAGCCTTGGGTGCTGTTGTAAGAGTCTTTTTGATTTCCATTTCTATTACACCTCATATTATTAGATTAGCGGGCGAAAGTTCCCGTTCAATGGTTCTATTATACCACACTTTTTTATTCTTGTAAATTGCTTTTTGCAAAAATGTTCCACGTGGAACGTTTTTTCAGCTTACATATTCTCTGATTCTGAGATATATTCCCAACTTTTTAGCGATAATTTTAGCGGCTTCAATTTCCTCTGTGGGAATAACATCAACCACCGTGAACATAACCTTTTTCACATAGGGCTTACAATCAACCGCAAACTTTTGCATGGCTTCAAAGCTCTCCTCGCCAAACTTCGGACGGGTAACACGGAGATACTCCTCCTTTGTACCTGCGTTAAGACTTATGGAAACCGTGTCAATTCTTCCCTCAAAAAGCTCCGCTGTGGGCTTCTTGTTGATAATGTCGGAGAGACCGTTTGTGTTGAGACGTGTAGGTACACCAGGGTAGTTTTCCTTTACAAAATCAGCCACATCACAGAGAAGCTCCAAGGCTTCTGTGGGTTCACCGTAGCCGCAGAATACAACCTCAGTATATTTATCGGGATTCATTTCACCAATTGCTTTCTTCATTTCCTCAAGGGTAGGCTCTCTCTCCAACCACAGCGGGTCAGAACCGTATGCACCATCGCCATTATTGCGGATGCAAAAGGTGCATGCACAGGGACAGCGATTTGTAAGGTTTATATAAAGCTTGTCCTCAACAGGATAAGCAAGGGTCATCGACTTTGTCATGGACAGTTTCTCCTTTCAGCCGTTATAATATAACAGTGGCAACCTATGGCCACCACTGTCTTTGGCTTATATTATAGTATATTTCACCCCGTTTGTCAAGGCTCAGCCTGTTATATGCTCTATAATTCCTGCAAGGCTGTTCCATGTGGCATGGTCAACACGGTCATCATTCTCGTTTCTGCTCATAAGACGAAAGCTTCTCACTGCATCCATAGTTGGTCGATCATAGTAGCCTGTAACTTCTACCGCAGGAACATTCCCGAATATTCCTGCAAGCTCCGACAGCATTGCCTGAACTATAAAAACCGCAAGTCCGCTATCTCCCTCTGTAATATGCTCCCTGTCCTTTGGAAAGACTCGAAGCCGTCTCGGCTCACTGCCAAAGCTTCCATAATGCTCGGCGGAAATGGCATTCCAGGTGGCGTGATTTACTTCCCCCGTGGATCTCAGTCCTCTTGTCTGCTGATAAGCTTTTACTGCTTCGGCAGTTTCTCTGCCGTATATGCCATCGGGTACAATATGGAGAAGTCGGCTGTCTCTATAAGAAAGGTCGCCTAGCATCTCCTGAAGCTCTTTTACATGGTCACGTTTCTGACTGGGTGTATATGACATGATAACTCCTCCTTAAGTATCACCTGAAATGGTATAGCCGGGTGACTGGTAGGGACGCTTATCCATACCAAATCTCAGGTCTGAGTAAAGCTCGGTGATGCTGTCCCATATAACTGAGCCTACAGCACCGTTTTCCGGGTAGCCGTAGAGCTTCTGAAATGCTATTACCGCCGCCTTTGTCACAGGACCGAAATAGCCTGTTACGCTAACATCGTTTATTTCAGGGTAAGTGTTGTGGATGTAGCTGAGATAGGTCTGCAAAAGCCGTACATACTCTCCGCTAGCTCCCTCCCTGAGTATAACTCCCGGATAGAGTACAACATTTCCAAGGCTAGCGTTGGGCTCAGGTGAATTATCAAGGATTCCATCGTAGGCTCGATAGATGTCTCTTGCAGTCTCACGGTCAACAACACCTGTTTCAGGCAGTCCAAACACCCTCTGAAAGGATTTAACCGAATTCTCCGTCTGACTTCCGAAATAGCCCGTTATAGGCACTGGGTCAACGTCCTCATAATATGCTCCTATAACCGCCAGATAATACTGTAAACCACGGACGTTCTGTCCTTGCATCCCTGCCCGTATGTCCTCAGTAAACTGTTTCATGGTTTCTTCCTGACGCAGACCCTCTGAATTAAGCTCCGCAAGCTTCTTTACACTTACAAAGATATAAGCAAGCTTATTCCAAGTTGCCTTGTCTACAACACCCGTTTCAGGCAAGTCGAAAATCTGCTGAAAGACTCTTACTGCCTCCTCCGTTGCATAGTCAAAATCCCCACTTACATCACCGATTTTCGGTATGGCAGGGTAATTTCCGGAGATGCGGTTAAGCTGTACCTGGATGGTACGTGCTTCATTTCCCACAAAGCCCAGAGAAAGGGGGAAGCCGGGGTAGGACGGCGTACCTGTTCGGATGGGAGCATTTCTTACAATATCTATATCGTCCCCGTAGTAGTACTGGAGTATCTCATAGGGCGTCAGTCCATCATCGGCAAGCCCTACCGTTCCCCATTGAGATAATCCCTCGCAGGTTGCAGTTGTACCGTTGCAGAAGGCGGTAAACAAAGGCTCAACTGCCCCTCTCCGCCGTACATAATCATCAAATATCTCGTCTACTATCCTGGAGATATTCTCAAAAATCTGTCGCCCCTTGATGAACTTCTGGTCGTACTGGGTGCTGTCGGTGATGTCAAAATCATAGCCCCTGATTCTGTACCACTCAGTATAGACACGGTTCAAAGCAAAGCTCACTATTGCATAGATATTAGCTCTCAGCGCAGCTTCGTTCCAAGTCGGATAAATCTCACTGGAAGCCACGTTTTTGATGTATTCGGGAAAGGGCAGGGTTACATTCTCGGCATTGCTGTCCGGCGTTCCGAGATGCACTGTTATGGTTTCAGGGATATAGGGTTCTCCTGAGGGCATGGCTTCACCTCCTTAAAATTCAGGCTCGGTATTCTGGTTTGTGACGGTTTCCCGCTCTATACCTGTAGGCAGCGGCACCATATTAAAAGGCTGTACCGACGTAACTCCGGCAAACACAGGAACCGCTTCACTTCTCAGCTGTGCATATCCCTCAAGATAGGCTGAAACATTGTATACGCTGAATGGCTGTGTCTTTGCCTCATCCTGATTTTTTGCAATGGGCGGTGCAGGAAGCCGCACCTTATCTGTTTGACCGCTTTCATCTGTGAGAAGAGTATACAGCAAGTCATCGCCCCTTGAAATATACACCGAAACGCCAGCCAAAGGCTGTGCCTGGGATGCAGCTCTTGCTGTAGCCTGGATATAACCATAGGATTTATTAGGCGATAGCTCTGAATTTAAATCATCAAAAGGAGCGTTCTCTGCACGGATTACCGTCACAGGCTCAGGTGCAGTTGTTGACTCAGGTGCCGGTACAGGCTCAGAAACAGAAACTTGTGTGGTTTCCTGCGTTTGTATAGGCGTTGGCTTAGGTGCAGATGCTATATGTGGGTCGGTTTCCGTTCTGTTCTTATACATCTCCATCATTTCACGCATATAATCATCGGGTGTTTTTGATATTGGCATAACCTTACCTCCATGGATTTATATTTTTTTAATCCATTATATGTACACATTGCCAAAAAAAGAATCGCCATTCCTTTGAACGGCGATTCGTAACCTATACTTATACTTAAACCTGCTGAGAGTCGACAACTGCGTCACTTCTGAAAAGAAGTGATACGCACCAGACTGCACTTATGGCAACGAGAATATAAACCGCTCGGCTGAGAAGAGAGTCTCCTCCTCCGAAAAGCCATGCTACAAGGTCAAAGCGGAAGATTCCCACCAGACCCCAGTTTAATCCTCCGATAATAAGAAGTATAAGGGCAATTTTATCCCACATAGAGTTCACCTCTTTCATGCTGGATTTGGATTTGCAAGGCTATTATCTGTCGAATAATTGTACTTATTCCCAAAACCAGTCGGTAAACCTTTGTAAAAAAGACTGTTTGAAATTGTGTGCATATTAGACAAATAAATCCCTGTTCAGGAATTTTATTCCAAAATCACTTGACTATATTCATGAAATCGTGTATAATAAGTGCAGTGAGAGTAATCCATTATTTGAATTATTATCACTCGTTTTGTTGTCTCCTTTCTTTTGTTCTATTTATAACCTTATTTTTAATGCCGGAGCATTTGAGCTTCCGGCATATTTTTTACCCGTTTGTGCAATATTTCGGGGTGGTGCAGTCCTGCTTTATCAGGAAAACACCACCCCTTTTTCTTTTATTATCACATGCCCAGACGCTTCTTGTATGCCAGAAGTAGCATCTTCTTTTCCTCAGATGTACTCTCACCATCAACAGCTATTATACACACTGTATTATTGTCGCCTTTTAACATGGTAAGTTCCATTCTGCCGCTGTCATAACTACGGATAAAGAAGTCATCGGTACGTTCTATGATTTCAGCCCCGTCAACATTACCCTGGGCAATTATTAAACCGTGAATTGAATCACAGCCTGACTGGGAGTATTCCACTATTACCTCAGCTTGCTGTCCCTTTTCGTTTTCATAGTCAAGCACATATCGGCTGTCTGAAAGTGTAATCTCCTTTACCTCCGAAAGCCTTTCCTCTGGTATAGGAAGTTCAAAGGCATCGGGATGCTTTTCACTGTATTCCTCTGAAAAAGCTCTGTAATCGGAGTAGCTTTCAGTGGTTTCGGGAGTGGGTACTTCGGCGGATACAATGTGTACCGTAGTTACTTCTCCTGCGCTTTTTTCAACACTACTCTTACTGCTTGGCATACAGCCTGTACACAGCAGAAGTCCTGCACTTACTACTGCCGCCATAACAAATATTCTATTAAAATGTCTTTTCATTGTTATTGTCCTTTCAGGTGATATGGTTTTATTATAATTGATTCATAGGCGAATGTCAAGGTAACCGGATAAATAAAAAGGCTACCACTCCAAAAAGTGATAGCCTTAAACTTTTATTCAGCCTCAGTTGTATCCTCAGTATCCTCTGCATATACAGAATCAACTCCCAGATACTCCTCCAGAGACAAGCCCAGCTCTGTAATCTCTGCTGCGACCTCTGTTCCAACATAACGGATATGCCACGGCTCGTACTTATATCCTGTAATATCAGTTTTGTCTTCAGCATAACGGATGATAAAGCCGTATTCGTGGGCATGCTCCCGGAGCCACGCAGCCTCTGGTGTTGCACCGAAAGCATCGTCGATGGTGTTTACGTCGATTGCAAGTCCCGACTGATGTTCGGAATGTCCTGCTCTTGCAGAGAAGGTATCTGCCTGCTCCTGCCCATAAAGTTCTGTATAGTTGGCAAATATAGTGGACTGAAGGTTGTAGCTTCTGTAGCCTGAACCCAGATAGATATTGCAGCCGTCTATCGCTGCTGCCTCACACAGCGCATTAAAGGCAAGCTTTGTATCCTCGGTAAGGTCACCGGGATCATATTCAGCGGGTGCATCGTAGCTCTTGTTGAGGATAAGAATACCGTCCACATATGTAACGCCGTCCTTCTCTTCAATATGACGCACCGTAACATTCATTTTTGCCTCTACGGAAGGATTTCCCTTGGCGGTGATTGTAATTGTACACACACCTGCACCTTCACCTGTCACAATACCCTCAGGTGTTACCGTAGCTACAGATTCATCACTGCTTACCCAATCCAGGTCGCCTGCATCTGCTTCGCCCTTAGTTGCCATGCCAATTTTAAGTGCCTTAGAGTCACCCTCAAGAATTGCTGTAAGTTCAGTCATAGGTGTAATGGAAAGGATATTGCAGTCTGCCGCTACTGTAGACTCCTCAGAAATAACATTTTCCTCTGGGTCAGTACCGGTTACATTGTTGGAAATAGCTGTCTTGTCCTTTTCATCATCTTTATTATTAACAGACTTTACAATAAGTCCTACGCCCAGACTTACAATAAAGACTGCTGCCAACCCGATTGCTATACGCATAATACGATTGTTGCGTCTTACTCTCTTTCTGCGTTGAGACGCAGTTTCCTTGGGAAGCTCAGGGTTGAAGTAGCCCTCTGCGTCCTCGGATACCTTTTCGTACTTGCCGGGCTTCCGGAAGAAGTCCTCCGCTCTCTGAGGTGTAGGTTCCTCTGTAGCAGATGGCTCCTTTTCGTATTTACCACGTGTTATCGGTGCAGCTTCCGGTACAGGTGCGGCTTCGTGCTTAGGCTGATATGCAGGCTCGTCATGGCGCTGCATTTCCTCAATGATAGACGCTTCCGATTCTGAGTAACGGTCTGCCTTGGCATTTCTCGCCGCACTCTCCGCTGCTGCCTGCATTGCGGCTTCCTTCTCTATTGTAAGCTCCCGCACAGAATGAGCTGCAGGACGAGCGTTGTCATGAGCGACACTCTCTCGTCTCAGCATCTCCGTGATTTCACTTTCCCTTTCTAAATCAACCGTGCCAAGTTCACGTTCAAGAAGCTTCTGGAATTCTTCAAATTCTTTTTCTGTCATGTTTTTGCTTTCCATTTTTAGAAACCTCCTTGTTTCTTTCTTTTTATATGTTTCATTCTTGTGTGTATAGTACAGCATTTTTATAATAATATCATATATCCGAGTTGTTGTCTATCTGCTTTTAAATATTTTTTTAGAACAAATTCTAAACGTGATGTTCATATTTGTTATTATAGGCAAAAATAGCCACTCTATTTGTAATACTTCAACAAAATTTAAGCGGCTATTTAATAAAGTTGTTGCATTTTGAGCGATGTTGTGTTATAATTTAGGTATCTAAATTGGTATGAGACAATTCAAAGGGAGGAAAAAATATGAGAAAAACTAACAAAGCAATCGCAGCTCTTACTGCTGCGGCACTTATGCTGAGTGCAGTAACACTGCCCTCGGCTCATGCTGAGACCGTTGCGTATGCGGCAACTCCCAGCATTGAATCACAGGTTGAAATCGGTACAATGAGTATCGGCGGCGGCGGTTTCGTTTCAGGCATCATAGCCGGTGACGACCAGATGTATGCCCGTACTGACGTTGGCGGTGCTTACCGTTACGACTTTGAGACTGAAAAATGGGTTCAGCTTATGGACTTTATCACCGATGCAGACAAGGGTTTCCTGTCCGTTGACGGTCTGGCTCTTGACCCCACTAACGATGATATAGTCTACATGCTGGCAGGCTGCGCTTACTTCTCCGACGCAAGAACTTCTATCTTCCGTTCAAAAGACGCTGGTGAGACATGGGATGAAATTGATGTTACCGACCTGATTCAGGTTCACGGCAACGGTTACGGCAGACACATGGGTGAGTCCATCGCTGTTGATCCTGATAACCCCAACATCATCTACTGCGGCGGTGACGTTACTGCGGGTGAATCAGCGCTCATTATGAGTGAGGACGGTGGCGACACATGGGTGCCTGTAAAGGGCTACGATGACCTGGGCTACTACAATTCATCAATGAAGTGGCCCACATGGACTAATCATATGGTACGTGCTTTGTCTGATGCGGAATATTTAAAACAGAACGGTGTTTCTCTCGTTCATATTCAAGATGGCAAGGTTTACGTTGGTACAACTATGGCAGAGGAAGGCAACCTCGTCGTTGCAGACGTTGGCTCTGATGATTTTGAGGTTGTAAGTGCTGACCTTCCTACAGATGTTATGCCTGCACGAATCAGTGTTGATGCTGAGGGCAGAATGCTTATCTGCTATGTCGCAAACCACACATTTGGCAACGGCTCCGGCGGTGTTTACCGCTATGACCCCAAGACAGGTACAGTTGAAAATATCTCTCCTGTAAATAACAGTATAGGAGCATGTCAGAGTGCACCTGACAATGCAGACGAGCTTATTGCTACTACTTGCGCTGTATGGAGTACTCAGAACTGGGACAAGGATACTACTGCATGGGGCGAATGGCTTTATCGCTCAACCGATGGCGGTAAGACATGGGAATCTATCTACCCCGGCAAGATGGGGCAGTGGTTATGGAACCAAGAAACAGGTGAAATGACCCAGGAGCAGCTCTACGACTATCCCAGCACAGGCGGAAGCGACTGGATCTGGGGTAAGGCCGTTCATTGGTCAGGTACCCTGGTACTCGACCCATTTGATCCGACTAAAGTCTGGGTTTCCTCTGGTAACGGTGTATTCAATTGGCAGCAGATATGGTCTGATGATCCACAGCTCACTTTCCATGCTGACGGAATTGAAGAGGTTGTTTGTCTGGATATGGTAAGTATTCCCGGCGGCGACCCTATTTCCGTAATAGGTGACTACGATGGCTTTATTCATAACAGTAAGACTGAATCTACTCAGCTCACTCCCAGTATGAATGAGCTTACCGACAATACTGCTTCTACAGCAGGCATTGCTTACTGTCCCTCCAATCCCGATGTTATGGTAAGACTTGCCGAAGGCTTCAATCGCGGTTTTTACACAACAGACGGCGGTGAAACTTGGACAGTTCTTGAAAACATCCCTATAGCTAAGGCTAAGGCCGCCATCAATCAGCTTGAGGATGGTTCCTACAGAATCTTGGTAACTGCTGAGGGCAAGGTTAGCTACACCGATGACTTCGGCAACACATGGAATAATTCTTCTCTTGAAGTTGGTATGACAAGTCCACTTTGGATGCAGGTTGACCCCGCAAATCCTCAGTATGTATACGGCTATGGCTACTACTACAACCAGTATTACTTCTACAGCAAGCCCTCCGCTACCATTGATGACGCACGTTACGTTCTCATGGTCAGCGATGACTATGGCGCAACCTTCAAAAACGCTCAGACCATCTGTCAGTACGACGAATGTGACGGTGCTTATCGTATCGCTTATCTTGGCGAAGGTGAGTTCATTTTGGGTGCGGGATGGTATGGTGCATACCACGTAACCGATTACGGCAAGACTATTACTAAGCTTGACAGCGTAAACTACTGCAAGACCATCGGTTACGGCGCTCCCGAAAAGGACGGCGGTAAGAACACACTTTTCATGTGGGGTAAGCCTCTGGCTGATGACCCCGAAGGCGTTTACATGTCCACCGACTGCGGTGAAACCTGGAAGGCTTTCAACATCACCCGCCCTTACGGCGGTACTGCCAATGGTAACTTACTGGTAGGCGATATGAACACTTTCGGTACTGTTTATATGTCCACAGCGGGTTGCGGTATTGTTTATATGGCTCTCTCTGAAAACGCAAATCCCGATAAGCCCGATGATACAACCACTACAACAACTACTACAACTGCAAAGACAACAATTGCTACCACCACAACAACCACAACAACCACAACAACCACAACAACTGCAACAACTACAACCTCTAAGACTGACATACCCGCTGACGTATACTTCGGCGACACCAACTTGGATCAGAAGATTTCCATGGTTGACCTGGTACTGCTGAACAAGTACAATGCAAGTCTGGTACAGTTCAACGAGCAGCAGTTGCTCAACGCTGATTGCAGCTACAATAACACTATCGACTCTGCTGATGCAAGAGCACTGCTTCAGTTCACACTTGAGGTTATTGATTCACTGCCCATAATGCCTTAACGGCATAGCAAAATATCAAGCAGGATCTGATGGAGAAATCTTTCTCTATTAGGTCACGAGAATCCGCACTGCGGCATAAGAGGAGATGAGCTGATATGGATCCTAACCTTTATCTCGGTCAGCGTAACACCGAGAAAACCGCCTTTAAGCCCTCTGAGCCTGTAGCTGCATCTGTTAAGACAGACGCAGCTGTGCCTGAAAATGAAGCTCCAACTCCCATGCTTCACCGCGAAAAGCGTCAGAAGCCTATGGGCAAGCTGAGAGTTTCAGGCAAGCGTTTCTTTGGGCAGATTCTCATTGACCACTGGATCATCAGAATCAACGGCGAACAAAAGAAAGTCCCATTTGGTAAAAATGGACTCACTATGCATCTTCCTGCGGGTATGTATCTGGTTACAGCCTATACGCCCTACCTGGGAATGCACTGCAACAGGGTGACTGCGGATATTGAAGTCCGTCCAGGCGAGGTCACCGAAATATCCTACAAGACTATGTTTGACGTTTTCCGCAAGGGCGTTATTAGACAGGAGCGCATGGCGACGTAAGAATTTTCTTCGGCTTCCGTTTTTTGACGGAAGCCGTTTTTTATCAGTATTCGTTCCACGCAGAACTTTTTAACTAAACTATCCTATACATAAAAAGCTTTATAAAAAATAAAGGCTATCGCCATAGAGACGATAGCCTTTTTGTTGTATTCTATTATCTGATTTTTGCGCCGCAGGGCAGGCTCTGGTCAGGAAATACCACCTTTGCACTACCATCAGGTGCGTCTGCTGCACATATCATGCCGTTGCTCTCTACACCGCACAGCTTTGCAGGCTTCAAGTTTACGATTACCATTACCTTCTTGCCGATAAGCTCTTCAGGTGTGTACCACTGGGCAATGCCGGACACTACCTGTCTGCCGCCCATGCCATCGTCAAGCTGTAATCTCAGAAGCTTCTTTGACTTCTTTACCTTTTCACATTCTGTTACCTTGGCAACACGGATGTCAACCTTCATGAAGTCATCAAAGTCGATCTCTTCACCCTGAGGCTGCACCTCGATTGTCTCTTCTTCTGGCTCTTCCTTGACAAGATTACTGCTGATAATCTCGTTCAATGCTTCAATTTCCTTTTCAACATCAATTCTCGGGAAGATAATATCTCCCTTCTTAACTGTTACATCACATCTCAGAACGCCGAATTTACCTGCGTTTTCGTAGGTTCTCTCACTCTCAAGTGCGCCTATCTGTTCCCATACGATTGGCATGGTTGTAGGCATAAATGCAGATAGAAGCGTGGAGATGATTCTTACTGTATCAAGGAGATTATAGAGTACAGTTGCAAGTCTTGCCTTGTTTGCTTCGTCCTTTGCAAGTACCCAAGGTGCAGTTTCATCAATATACTTGTTTGCACGGGATACTACCTTGAAGATTTCTGCAAGTGCAAGGTTCAGCTGTGTATTGTCAATATAACCGTCTACTGCATCTCTCAGTCCCTCAGCCATTGCGATAAGATCAGAGTCAAACTCGCCACCCTGACGCTCTACGGGAAGTGTGCCGCCGAAGTACTTATCCACCATCGCTACCGTTCTGGATACCAGGTTGCCAAAGCCGTTTGCAAGGTCGGAGTTGATACGATTAATCATTATTTCGTTGGAGAAAGAGCTGTCTGCGCCCAGTGCCATTTCACGTAGAATATGGTAACGGATAGAGTCTGCGCCATATCTTTCACCCAACACCAGTGGGTCAACTACATTGCCCAGAGATTTGCTCATCTTCTGACCGTTAAATGTAATCCATCCATGTACTGCAAGGTGCTTAGGCAGCGGCAGATCCAGTGCCATGAGCATTGCAGGCCAAATAAGCGCATGAAAACGCTGAATGTCCTTTGCCACCATATGAACATCTGCGGGCCAATACTTATCATAGTCATTGTAGGCTTCATTGTAGTAGCCCAGAGCGGTGATGTAGTTTGACAAAGCATCAATCCACACGTATACAACGTGCTTTTCATCAAAGCTTACAGGTACTCCCCAGGAGAAAGAGGTGCGAGATACGCATAAATCCTCAAGTCCCGGCTTTATGAAGTTGTTTACAAGCTCGGTTGCTCTTGTCTTAGGCTGAAGATAGTCAGTTTCGGTGAGGAGCTTTTCCAGACGCTCTGCAAAAGGAGACATTTTGAAGAAATAAGCCTCTTCCTTTGCTTCAACTACGTCTCTGCCACATTCCGGGCACTTGCCGTCAACAAGCTGAGACTCTGTCCAAAAGCTCTCGCAGGGTGTACAGTACTTGCCTGAATATTCACCCTTATAGATATATCCTCTGTCATAAAGCTCTTTGAATATCTTCTGTACCGATTCAACATGGTAATCGTCGGTTGTACGGATATAGCGGTCGTAGCTTATATTCATGTACTGCCACAAATTCTTGAAAATTGCAACTATCTCGTCAACATACTCCTTAGGAGTTACGCCCTTTTCTGCTGCTTTCTGTTCAATCTTCTGACCATGCTCGTCGGTACCTGTCAAGAACATTACATCATAGCCCTGCATACGGCGGTAACGTGCGATAGAGTCACAAGCTACAGTTGTATAGCAATGTCCGATATGGGGATTGCCTGAAGGGTAGTAAATAGGTGTGGTTATATAAAATTTTTTACACATAGAATTTGCCTCCTATTGTATTTTTCGTTTACTCTATATTATACCATATTTCTTTTATCTTGTCAGCAAAAAATCAAAAAATTTATAAATACACCCAAAAATACCGTTCTTTCTCAGGAATGGTTTTACTTTGGCATTTTTTCGATGCTCCGAAATTTGTTTTGTAAACAAACTATGTAACTTAACATAAAGACGTTAATTTTTTGCCTTTACGGGACTATTAATGAGGAGGCATTATTTTTGTTGCTCAATTTTTTACGAAAGGAAGTGCATTAAATGATTTCAGAAAAAAGAGAGCTGACTTTCTGCCGTCTCTACGCTCGTCTTGGCAGCATACGTGAAGCAGCAGTTCAGGCCGGCTTTACTCAGACCGACGCTCTTTCAGCGGGAATGGATATTCTGAGCAAAAAGAAGTATCAGCATCTCATACGACAGCTCAGAAGTACGCTCTGCTCAGACATTTCCGACAGCGTTGTCTGCGGGCTTATGCGTATTGCCTTCGGTGACATTACAGACGCAGTACGGCTTCTTAACGCTGAAGAGCCACTCTCCCCGGAAGAGCTTTCACATCTTGACCTTATAAACGTTTCTGAGATAAAACGAGTCAAGGGCGGCGGTATGGAGATTAAGTTCTTTGACCGCCAGAAAGCCATGGAGAAGCTTTTAGAACTTAGCGGTGACTCAGACCGACGCTCGGCGGCTCAGAATCTGCTCAGTGCGCTAGTCGGAGATGGTGAGGATGAATTTTAAACCTTTTTCACCAAAACAGCGTCTTGCACTTTCCTGGTGGACTCAGCCGGAAACAAGAAACCGTGATGCTATTATCTGCGATGGCTCGGTACGAAGCGGCAAAACTCTCTGCATATCCCTAGGGTTTGTACTCTGGGCTTCGGCATCCTTTGACGGTGGAGATTTTGCATTCTGCGGCAAAACCATTACTTCTCTCAAAAGAAATCTGGTTACGCCCCTTCTCCGTACTCTTCGTACTCTCGGCTTTGAGTGCCGTGAAAAAACAGGCGCAAACTACGCTGACATTACTCTTCCCGGCGGTTCACAGAACAGATTCTACTACTTCAGCGGCAAGGACGAAAGCAGTGCTGCGCTTATTCAGGGTATCACCCTTTCGGGTGTGCTTCTGGATGAAGTTGCACTTATGCCACGTTCATTCGTTGAACAGGCGCTTGCACGATGCTCCGTTGGCGGCTCGAAGATGTGGTTCAGCTGTAACCCCGAACACCCGGGGCACTGGTTTTACCGTGAGTGGATTTGTAAAAAAGAAGAGAAGAACGCCCTCTATCTACATTTTACCATGAAAGATAATCCATCACTCACCGATAAACTCAGACAGAGATATGAACGGCTCTACTCAGGCGTGTTCTATGACAGGTTTATACTGGGTAAATGGGTACAGACAGGCGGACTGGTTTATCCCATGTTCAGCCGTGAGAAGCACGTCCGCACAGCTTCTTCCCGATGCACTGAATACAGAATTTCCTGCGACTACGGTACAGTGAATCCTTCATCCTTTGGTCTTTGGGGAAAATGTGACGGCGTATGGTATCGCTTACGTGAATACTACTACGATGCCCGCAAGGCAGGCTTTTCCCGCACTGACGAGGAGCACTACAGTGCACTCTGTGAACTTGCAGGTGACACCGACGCAAGAGAGGTTATCATTGACCCGTCAGCGGCAAGTATGATTGCCTGCATTGAACGTCATGGTCGTTTCCGCGTTATACGTGCTGACAACCGTGTTCTAATGGGAATCCAAAAGGTCAGCGAGGCTCTTTCCTCGGGTGAGATATACATATGCCCTCAGTGTGAGGACATTATACGTGAATTCTCACTCTATGTCTGGGAGGACAGCGCAAAAGGGGACGCTCCCAAAAAGGAAAATGACCATGCTATGGACGATATGCGCTATTTCGTCATGTCTCTTTCATGGGACGAGAACAACAGCTTCTTTGCCTCCTCAGCAAGAAGACGAAAGGAGATGTAATATTAAAATGGGTTTATTCCGAAAGAGAAATCCCCCCTCAAAGCCTCAGAATCAGCAGCTTATGTACTCAGTTCCCAGAAACGGCATAAGAGATACCCCTATGGATGCTTTTGCTGAGGCTGAGCTTTACAGGCAACTGAGAATTTCCGTGCCTATAATTGATGCGGCTATTCAGAAGATTGTACGGCTTACGGGTAGCTTCTCTCTCACCTCCACCGACCCCACCATGCAGAAAAAGCTTGACTGCTTCGTTAAAAACGTTCCTGCGGGTGGTTCTATGCGCTCTCTTCATTCATTTGCGGATGTTTACCTGGACAGTCTTATAACTTACGGCAGTGCTCTGGGTGAGATGTGCATTGACACAAAAAGCCGTACATTAGCGGCACTTATGTGCGCTGAGCCTTCACAGGTTATCGTCTTACCCTCAGATATACCGGGCGAATGCTCTTTCAGTTATGCGCCCAAGGAGGGGGAAACTGAGGCTTTGCCTCTTGCACATCCTGAGAGAATTCTTTTCTCCGCACTTTCACCTCAGCCCGGTGAGCTTAGAGGTGTATCTGTTCTCAGGGGACTTCCTGCACTCAGCAATATTCTCCTCAGAATCTACGAGTGCATCGGGCAAAACTACGACCGTTGCGGCAATGTCCGTTATGCAGTTGTGTACAAACCTTCAAATGACCCTGCTGACCGTGCGTATGCAGGTGAACGTGCAAAGGCTATTGCCCGTGAATGGAGCTATGGTATGGCTTCCGCTGCTATGGGTGAGGTTAGAGACTTCGTTTGTGCCGGTGACGTTGAAATCAAGGTTATCGGCGCAGACAACCAGCTTCTTTCCACCGAAATTCCTGTCCGCCAACTCCTTGAACAGCTAATTGCAAAGCTCTCTATTCCACCTTTTCTTCTGGGTCTCAACTGGAGCAGCACTGAACGTATGAGCAGTCAACAGGCTGATATTCTCACATCAGAGCTTGAATACTACCGTCGCCTGCTTACTCCTGTTCTCTGCCGCATCGGTGAAACTTTCCTGCGCCTTAATGGCTCGGATGGCGACATTGAAGTTGAGTGGTCAAATATCAGTCTCAAGGACGAGACAGAGCTTGCTCAGGCAAGACTCTGGAATGCTCAGGCGGAACAGATTGAAAAGAAGATCAATAACAACTGAATGTTCCACGTGGAACATTCTTGAACTCTACATTATAATACTAAAGTCTAAGGAGGATTTTACTTATGTATAATAACATTCATCTTGAAAAAGGCATGTATCATCTGGCAGGCAAAAGCTTTACTGAGGCTCTTGAGGCTCTTGATCCCTCTTCTCAGTACACTGACACGCCTCTTGCTCAGCTGGATGCCTATGAACGTCAGCTAAAGCGTTTCGACATCCGCATCAGCGGCAAGAACTGCGACAAGGTTGAAAAGTTTTTTACTTCCACCGAAAGTGCGGTACTCTTCCCTGAATTTATCCGCAGAAGCATCCGTCAGGGCATTGACAGCTCCGTTCTCTCCGATATCTCCGCTGCCGAAACCAAGTGCTCTTCCTCTCAGTACCTGGGCTGTGACCTGGACGATTCCGCTTCCTATGATACCGTTTCCGACCAGTGGGATACTCTGCCTGTTACTGAAATCGCTGAGCAGACTACTCCTCTCACTCTCAAAAAGTACGCCCGCTCTATCCACATCTCCTACGAGGCTATTCGCAGACAGCGACTGGATGTACTCTCCGTTATGCTGAGAAGTGTAGGCGTAAAGCTGGGTAATGCTATTGTAAAGGCTGCGGTTACTGTTCTTAAATCCGAAGCAGGTTCTTCTACTCATATGACAGGTACAGCTCTTGCCTACAGTGATCTGGCAGCTCTTTGCGGTAAGTTCAAGGACTTTAACCTCAACACCGTTATTGCGTCTCCCGCTGTTTTGGCATCTATTCTCACCATGGATCAGATGGCTGACAGTTCCTCTGACGTTCCCGGTAAGGCTATGCTGCCATTTGGTGCTATGATTCTCAAGACAGCTCAGCTAGATGATAACACTATCATCGGTATCGACAAAAATTTCGCTCTTGAAATGATTACCGCTACCGATCTTATCATGGAGACTGACAAGCTCATTGACAGTCAGACTTCTACCATAACAGTATCAGTTCAGGCGGGCTTCCGTTCCATTATGACTGACGCTATTCACGTCCTCTCACTGACAGAATAATCAAAGAAAGGAGCATTGTATGGAAATTACACCTGAAATGCTCACACAGCTTAACATCTACACCCGCCGTGACTTTACGGCGGATGAGGTATATATTTTCAAGGTACGGCTGTGTGACAACGATATAGATAGAGACGGCGAGCGATTCTCCCTCAGTGCCCTAAGTGAGCTTTGTAAGCTCTTTGTAGGTAAGACGGGTATCTTTGATCACAATCCAAAGGGCGAAAACCAGAACGCACGTATTTTCCGTACCGATATTGAAATCGACGAGAAGCGTACTACTGCGGCAGGCGAGCCTTATACCGCTCTCTGCGGTTACGCTTATATGGTGCGCACCGATGGCAACAGCGACCTTATCCGTGAAATTGACGGCGGCATCAAGAAAGAAGTAAGCATTTCATGCAGTGCAAAAAAACGTACATGCAGCGTTTGCGGTAGAGACCGCACCTCTTCTCCCTGCACCCACATGCCCTTCCATGACTATAAGGGAAAGATGTGTCATGTAGTGCTATCTGAAATAACTGATGCCTACGAATGGAGCTTTGTTGCAGTACCTGCTCAGCGCAATGCGGGGGTTACCAAACGTTATAATGAGAACGGTATTCCGCCTGTGGATGATTCACAGCTCTTTCACTGTCAGAAACTTCTCCGTGATATTGAAGAGAGAACTCGCAGAGAGGTTGTAAGTCTCTATTGCTGTGCAGGCCATAGCTCTACAAAAGCTTTTGCTATGGCTGCAGCGAGAATGGACCTTGAAGAACTCCTCATTCTCCGGGACAAACTTATGGAGGAGCTTGAACCCAAACCACTGGTACAGCTTGAAAAACCTGCTGATAAGTCGGTTTCCAATCTCAATGAATTCTGTATAGGATAAGGAGGTTTTTCTCTATGAGTATGAATAAGGAGCTTGTGAAATCGGTTTTTCTTATGTTCACAAGACGATTTGACGCAACTCCATTTCTATTTTTTACCGATACGGCTATTGAAAAGGTAACTTCTCTCATAAAGCCTGAATATAAAGATAATATTCCCGATTCCGTTCACGCCTTTGCGGCGGCAGTAGCGGCAGAAATGCTCAGTATTTCAGTCTGTGCGGGAGATAACACAATTTGTACAGAACTTGGCGAGGCTGTTACCCAGCGTGACACCGAAAATCTCATGAAATCGGCTCAATTTCAAAAAAATTACTGGTTGGGAGTTGCTGCACCCTATCTTACAGACCAGGCTTTTGTTATAATGCAGACAAAAGGCGGGTGCTGTGAATGACAAGACAGCTCCTTGAAGAAATAAGGGACAGACTCAAAGCAGTCTGTCCCATTGATGTAAGAATAGCTAGCTCATGCAAGCCTGTACCCGGTCATGAACCCTTTATTGTGTTGGCTCAAAACTCAGTGGAAACTGTAACAAATCCTATTATCCAAAACAGCTTCATTTACATTCCCGTAAAAGCCGAAATCAGCGCAGCAGTTTATGTACCCTCTCACAAATCAGCACTTGACGCTTCCGTTATATTATCAAAGCACATTCTTCCCGTCATGGCACAGTACGGCTGTATAAGAGGTTTTCATCAGAGTGCTGTCGCCATTAACGGCATTACAAAGGGCTACAAGGCTGAGGCTACCTTCAAGGTTTCAGGCTACTGTAAGCTCACTTATGAGGAGGTAACTTGATGCCGGAATATAATTATAAATTCGACAGACAGACTACTCGCTGCTTTCCTCTGATACTGGGGGACGTCACCATAAACGTTCAGTCCTGGCAACTGTCGGGACAGAGAGTCTTTGCGGAACAATCCTCGGCTGACGGAGGATGTGTTTTTACCAACGATTCACAGCGCAGTAGACGTATCATTCTTGAAGGAATCATTATAACCGACTCCCCGCCCGAGACAGTTCTTCTCCTCATTGACGGATACATCGCCAACAGTACAGCATTTGACTTCAACCTTCGAGGAATGATATTTCGGAATGCCCGCATGGTAAAGTACACCGCCGAGGAAAACGGTGGCGAGCCTTATATAAAACTTAGATTGGAACTTATCTCCTCCGCACCGTCAAAGGAGGCTGATACTCAGTGAATACAACTGTACAGGCGGTAGTCCACACAAAAGAAGAAAATCATATTGAATTTAGGGAAGCAGTCAGCTTTTACTTTCACAAGGACAAGTATTCTGCCAACACAGAGCTTGATATTATCCTTCAGGATAAAACCGGGGCTGTTCCCGAATTCTGTACCATCAACCGTATAGAACTTGCTGTAAGCGGTTTCAATATTCACAACGGTCTCATTGATAAAGCTGAAATCCGACGGGAAAACGGCATTACCCAACTAAAAGTACACTCTCGAGGCTTCACTTCGCTTCTCCTGGCAAATGAAATGGAGCCAGGTCTCCATACCAATGTATCAATCAATACCCTCATGAATGACTACTATACGTTTCCACCCTTTGTAAAATGGAAAAACGACCATAGCACTGTTAATTACATCTACGTCAAGCCTCATCGTTCCATGTGGGACAGCATTATAAACCTATCCTATAAACTCTACGGTGAATATCCCTATATTCGTAACGCAAATGAGATAAATCTTAACCCTCATACAGACTACGTATCCACTGTTTTCCTTAAAAAGGAGTATCTCGCCAGCGGCTGGTCTATAGGAACCAAGGGTATGCTAAGCCATCTCCATATGCAGGACGTTGACGGAAACTACGGTGCTTTTGAGCGTACATGGGATCAGGCTGATGATATGTATATTGTACGCCACAAACAGATTGCTTTTGACAGACAGTATCTGGATGACCCAGAGCGTTCAATGGATCTGCTACTGTCAACCGCATCACAGAAGTGGCGCACACGCTATGTTGAAATTCCCGGCTATGTAAAGCTTGATGTAAACGATATTATCTCCGCTGAGGGCCTCTTTGTAGGTGCAAGAATCGGCGGCATAACCGTTTCCGGGGATAGAAAAGGCGTCAAGACAAGGTATGAGGTCTACTACGACAGCTTCTGATAAAATAAAAGGCAGACACCTGAAAGGATGTCTGCCTTGTTTTTTTACATATTACCAGTCAAAGCTGTAGTCGTCTACGTAAGAGTCGTAGTAGTCATCGTAAACTTCATCGTAAACTTCATCGTAAACTTCATTGTAAACATCGTTGAAGTAGCTACCGCTGTCAGACAGTTCGTTGAGGGCTGCAAGTCCCACAATAAACCAGATAAGAGAACATACAAAACCGATACTGCCACAGATGATACCTGCAATTGCACAGCCCTTCTTGCTGCTCTTGATACCAATGATACTAAGTACAATACCGATAATAGCGATAAATACGTCAATAATATTCAGGCACATCAACACGATGGATACAATACCTA
Source organism: uncultured Ruminococcus sp. (assembly GCA_964594275.1). GTDB lineage: Bacteria > Bacillota > Clostridia > Oscillospirales > Ruminococcaceae > Ruminococcus_C. Next base: position 39,858 of record CAZQMA010000006.1, read on the forward strand.
CAATCATACCGATAATCGCCAGTACGCTCTTTGCACCTCCGGACTGCTGTGCGGGAGCCTGTGCCTGCATGGGCTGACCATACTGAGGCTGATTATACTGAGGAATGGGGTTTGTGCTGTGGGGTGCATAGTTGGGGATAGCATTGCTTTCTGGGATGGAATTTGTGTTTGCACCGGGAGTATAAGGCGGTACAACAGGGATGTCGTTTGCCTTTGTTTCGGGGATAACGTTCTCATTAACCTCGGGAATCTCGGGGGTGTCTGTAATCTCAGGAGTATCTGTGATTTCGGGAGTATCAAAGATTTCAGGTGAATTGTCTGCCTCAGCTGCGCTGCCGCATACTGCACAGAACTTAGCACCCTCTTCCATGTCTGCTCCGCATGACTTACAATATTTGCTCATAATAATTTACCTCCATTTATTTATCGGTTTTTTTACCGATTATGTAACTTGATTCTTCTTTCGGGTGTTTTGCTTCACCCGAGGAATTACGGAAATCTCAGCCATTTCTATGTCCCCTGGTTAATAAAGGTAACTGAGAGATGCGCACATAGTACCACCGCATGCAACAGTTGAAATAAGAGAAAAAACCAGAGCAATAGCAGAGCAGACTACACCTGCAACCGCCATACCACGCTTACTTGACTTCATACCAACAGTACTCAGGATAAGACCTACAATTGCTGCAATAAGACTAAAGATACCGTAGCATGAGAACACCAGTGAAGTGATACCCACAATCATGCCTGCGATAGCGCAGCCATTCTTCCCTTCGGACTGCTGAGACGCAACAGGCACATAGGGATTCTCTGTATATTGAGGGGTTATCTGGGACATATCCTCAATAACTGTTGCTTCTCCACCGCAGATGGGACAAAACTTGATTTCACCCTCCACAGTATTTCCGCAGAGTTTACAAACAGATTTGATTGCCATTTTAATTACCTCCATATCATTGATTTTTATTATAATTATTATATCAAATTTAAGCCCGTTAAAATAGAAAATATGCCCATTTACCCCGATATTTCCAAACTTTTCACAAGCTTAGCACGATTTAATCTAATAAAATTATAATCGTCATGAAAAGGGACATTAGCAATCCCGCAATAGAGCAAATAAGACCTGCGATAGCACAGCCTTTCTTTGAGTAACTTCTCAAACCCAGTATACTACATGTAAGACCTGCACCTGAAACAAGCAGTGCAATAAAGCTTGTGCAGCAGATTACAAGGGAGATTATTCCAAGCACCAAACCTGCTATTGCGCAGCCGTTAAATTGGTTTGGATTTACCTGGGGCTGTATGCCGTTATAACCGTTATATCTATTATAATAACCGGTGCCGCTATTCTGATATGTATTTGTACCGGTGTCCATACCCATATCACCCAGCTGCATGAATTCCGGCTCAGGCATACGAGATGTGTCTTTGGGCTGTAACGCCGCACCACATCTTGGACAGTAGCGTCTTTCACCCTCTATGGAAGCTCCGCACTGCGAACAGAATAGTACTGCCATATTATAACCTCCATCTACATAAATTCAGATTTTACCCGTTTCTTCACACTCTATTAAGTGTATAACGCTCTGTGTTTATTATACTATGTTTAAAGCGGTATGTCAAGCAAAACAGGTTTTCAAGATATGTCATAACGGTAAAACAAAAAGGGAAAAAGCTTTTATTACCTTTGCTCGCTTTCGCTTGCATATCTGCTAATTACGCTCTTATATTTATTTCGTCTTAGCAATATACTTCCAACCGTTCTTCAAATACACAACGCCTGAAATTACCGTAAGCACCGTAGAAATCCAGATAAGGCTGCCAAGCACCCATACCCTGATTACCTCCTTTATATCCGCACCCATTCCAAGGTCACAGAAGATTACCAGATAGAACAGTATTACTACAATTGCCACCATAGTAAAGGCGGTTTTCAGCTTGCCCCATATTCCTGCGGCAATTACAACACCGTCCTCCATTGCCATAAGACGCATACCCGATACCACAAACTCTCTTGTGATAATGATTACAAGCGGAATTGCACTCATTCGTATTTCCTGAAGCTCCACAAATACGGATAACGCACCTATTACCAGAATCTTATCCGCCAGAGGGTCAAGAAACTTTCCGAAAGTAGTTATAAGGTTTCTGCTTCTTGCAATTTTACCGTCCAGCCAGTCAGTTACCGATGCTGCCGCAAATACTACTGCTGCCCACAGAAAATGAAGCGGGATAAAGTCCATGTAGATAAAGGCAATGAATACTGGTACAAGGATAATTCTCATTACTGTAAGCTTATTTGGAAGATTCATCATTCTACCTCCTCTGCCAGTAAATCATAATCCATTGTGTCGAAAACCTCTACAGTCACATACTGACCGAGTTTCAAGCGATTATCGCTCTTTATAAAGATTTTACCGTCAATATCGGGAGCATCTGCCTTGGTTCTTCCGAAGTAACAACCTGCGTAACGGTCAAAGCCCTCAATTACAGCCTCCATACGTGTACCAATTTTAGCCTCATTCTTCGCAAGGCTCACATCAGTCTGCTGCTGCATGATAATTTCCGCTCTGTGCTGACGCATGGACTCGTCCACCTGGTCTTTCATCTCAGCTGCCTTTGTACCCTCCTCCTCAGAATAGGGAAAACAGCCCAAACGGTCAAACTGCATATCCTGTACAAAATCGCCCAACTTATTGAACTGCTCCTTGGTTTCACCGGGAAAACCTGTGATGAGTGTTGTACGAATAGTGATGTCAGGGATACGTGCACGGATTTTAGCGATAAGCTCACGAAGCTCTGCTTCTGTACTCTGGCGGTTCATGGCCTTTAATATTTCATCATCACAGTGCTGTATAGGAATATCAAGATAGGGTACCATCTTCTCCTCCGTTGCCATAACATCAAGAAGCTCATCAGTAATTCTTTCAGGGTAGCAGTAGAGAACACGAACCCATTTAAGACCATCAATTGCACAGATTCTGCGAAGCAACTCAGGAAGTTTGCTTTCGCCGTATAAATCCTCGCCATAGCGGGTTGTATCCTGGGCGATAACGATTACCTCGGTAACTCCGTTTTCAGCCATCCACTGTGCCTCTTTTAGCACGTCCTCCATGGGTACACTTCTATAGCCGCCACGTATCATGGGAATAGCACAGTAGGAGCAGCAGTTGCTACAGCCCTCGGCAATTTTCAGGTATGCAAAGAAAGGCAGTGTTGAAATGATTCTCTTGCCTGTAAGCTCAGCTTCCTTCTTAGGAGAGAACTTAACATAACGCTCACCTGCAAGAACATGGTCAAGGATGTCAACTATGTCTCTCTGGTCGGTGATACCGACAACAGCGTCAGCCTCCTCAATAAGCTCAGCGGCCTCTTCCTTGTAACGCTCGGTAAGACATCCTGTGAGGATTATTTTTTTTAGTGTACCATCGGCTTTAAGAGCGGCAAGCTCCATGATGGTTTCGATGGCTTCTTCCTTAGCAGACTGGATAAATCCGCAAGTGTTTACAACAGCAATATCCGCTTCACCCGGCTCGGTCACCAGCTTATAGCCGTGTTCTTTCAGTTTGTACAACATTCTTTCGGAGTCCACCAGATTTTTTGAACAACCCAGGGACACAAGTCCTACACGTATTGGCATATTGATTTCTCTCTTTCTGTTTGATTTGATTTACGCAAACCTTCATCAGGCTTGTATGTGTGAAATGTTCCACATAGAACATATTTGAAAATGGATTGTTAATTCTATAAAACCGCAACTGCCTTCTCAGTCAGCTCGATAAGCTTGTCAAGTATTATGTCCCACTCATGATTGTGCACCACATATCTCAACGCATTATCTGCCATAAGCTCTCTTATATCCTGACGATAGAGCAGCATATTCAGCCCACCCTCAAACTCAAAGAAGTTCTCGTAGTAGAGACCTCCGTTGCTTCTTACGCAGTGTTCCTTTAAAGTCTCACATGCGCCATTTACAAGGACAGGCACTCTAAGTCCCATTGCACTAAGCAACGCCTCCGGCAAATTTTCATGCTGCGAGGGGATTACCAGTGCCTCCGCACCTGCAATGCCATTGTACTTATCATCTTCAGATACATAGCCCAGAGATAGTATATCGTCATGCTGAGGCACACGGCAATACTCCTTACCCATAAGCACCAGCTTAACATTTGAATCGGGATTGCGGCGTTTATACTCTTCAAAGTAATGGAAAAGCATGGGGCAGTCTTTCTCCTCATCCACACGGCCTGAATAAACTATGTAAGGATCTCTTATATGGTATTTGTGGAGAAAGGCTGCTATGTCTGTGGTTTCGGGTACATTTACACCTATGCCTAAAACCTCACAAGGTATGCCCTGGGTCTTGAAACGTCCACGGACAAACATTCTCTCTTCATCAGTCATAAAGATAAAGCCCCTTGGCATGGTAAACATCTGCTGATACGTTATAAAATCATACAGTGGGCTGTCCTCAGTTATCAGCGGTACAAGTATAGCTTTTTCTGCTGTTTCAGGCATTCCTGCAACAGTCAGATAGTGCTGCCAGCCGATATAAATTATTACATCGTAGTCCTGCTTGTGATGCAAAAGGTAACGTACGCAGTCGGGAGCATAGGGTCCGTACTTCTCGATACATACTCTTTCAACAGCAGCGCTTTTGTTGTCCTCATTCATGTCATTCAAGTAAGCTTCGGTGTAGGCGTCAAGATTCTGTGCCTTTTCATGAACTACAGAGAAGCGGCGCACGTTTACGCCCTTGATTGACTGCGTATCCCGGACATACCAATTGCGCCAGGTATTTGCGTCAACCGCCTTTGTTGTATACACATCTACCTCGTACCGCTCAACAAGCCGCTCAGCAAGTTGACGTGCATATCTTGCAGATCCGTCGTTTACCTCAGTACCGTACCGCGGACTTACTATTGCAATTCGTTTCATGTTTTTATCCTCTTATGATTCTCTCAAAAAAGCTGAGATACTTTTCTGTTATTGTGTTCCAGTTGAAATTCTCACGGACAAAGCCGTTTCCGTTTCTGCCCAGAATTGCTGCCTTGTCAGGATTCTTTCTTAGCCATTTAAGACAGCCCTCGAACTCGTAATAATCCTTGAAATAGAGTCCGCCCTGGCTTCGCTTTACAAAGTCAGTCGTAACAGGACATTTGCCATGTACAAGCACCGGTGTACCTGTAAGCCAACTTTCCATTATCACGATAGAAAAGCTCTCATTCAGTGATGGCTGACAAAGCACCTCTGCTGCTGCCATGGCATTGTACTTATCCTGAGCGTCAACAAAGCCCAGATTCCTGACAAAGCTTTTAGCATCAAAAGGAATATCTATACTTCCGCCACCTATAAGTACAAGCTCCGTATCCTCATGGGGATTGCGCTTTTTATATTCGGTGAAATACTTTATGAGAGTGTCTGTATTCTTGCCCTTGTCCTTGCGTCCCGCATAGAGTACAAAGGGCTTGTTTATACCAAACTTACTTCTGAATGAGACTTCATTGCCGGTTATTCCCGTATCCATGCCAACGCCTATTACCGCCTGATTTACCTCCTGTAAGTCGTAAAGCTTATTGGCAAGTTCACGCTCAGGATGGGAGTTGAAAATCATACCGTTTATATTGATATAGGTTTGACGTAAAATAAGCATATGGGCATAGCTTTCATTGTGGAAGCAGGGAATCATAACCGCTTTCTCAGGCGGACATGAGAGCACTCCGAAGAAAGTTGTGCCAAACATATAGGGCATGAACACAAAAAGATCGTATAAGTGTTCCTTTTCCTGGATGTAGCTGTAGAGAGCGGGACTGTTTATCATTTCACGGAAGAATAGCTTCTCCTCGGAAATCGACACAGGCACATTGTTCATGAGCTTGCGGTTGATACTATCAAAGAGACGTGTATCTCTGGTGCGTACAGGGAAGCGACGCACAGGTACGTCGTGTACGTTTACAATACCCTCAGCGTAGTAGTTTCTGTTCCAATCAGAGTCGAAGCTTCTGACGCAGGTTGTGAGTATTTCCACATCTACTCCTGTACTGATGAGATGTGCGGCAACATCACGGAGTTCAGACTCTGCGCCGCCTTTTATATTTTCGCCGTACCATGGGATGACGAATGCTATTTTCATAAAACACCCCTTTAATGTAGTTGACTTTAATCAATTGACAATGGATAATTTACAGTTGCAGTGCAGACTTCACCTGTTTGGTGTATAATTAGAAACATTCCGTTAGAACGTTTCTAACAAGTTCCTTTTTTACACATAACACATTACTTACGCCCAAAAACCACTCGCTCTATTCCCGCATAGTCACAGGCGTAGCCTATATCCATGTAGCCCTGCTCTGCCATTATTTCCATGACATCACTATACTGTCCCAGTCCCATCTCAAAGACAAGCCAGCCGCCATCTTTAAGCGCACTCTTCCACAGACTTGCTATCTCTCTGTAAAAATAGAGTCCGTCACTGCCGCCGTGAAGTGCCATGACAGGCTCATGCTTTACTTCTTCCTGAAGCTCAGCCATGTCCCTATCTGTAAGATATGGCGGGTTTGCTGTAATTATATCAATGTCTTTGTAAAGATTTACAATTTCTGCGTCCAGTACATCACACAGCACAGGCTTTACCGATTTGGCATGAATGCTGAGATTCTCTTTAAGGTAGGGAAAAGCTTCATCTGACTTCTCGAGGGCGTAGCCTCTTACCTTGCCGTTTACATGGACAACAGCAGCAGGAATACATCCGCTGCCGCTGCATAGGTCTATCATTTTTATTTCTTCTTTATTGGAAATAAGTTCCAAAGCCTTTTCAACCAAAACCTCCGTATCAGCTCTTGGGATAAGTACTCCACTGCCCACCTTAAAGGTAAGCCCGAAAAAGTCCCACTCGCCGAAAATATACTGGAGCGGTTCACCCTTTGCTCTTCTATTGCATATGGCAAGGGCTTTTTCTGCATCATCAAGGTCAGCCTTTTCAAGAGGATGCAGCTTTACATATTCCATGTACCGCCTACCGGTCACAAATTCAATAATAAAGCCGCACTCAGTCTCCGCATACTCTATTTTTGCTTTGGAAAGCACACGAAGCATTTCACGATAAAGTTCCTGTCTTGTAAGCCCGTTTTCAGGAGTTGTCTTACCAGATATCATCAGCTAAATCCTCGGGGATACAAGGCTTTATTGCCGCAATTGCACACTCAATCTGAGAGTCATCAGGCTCTCTTGTGGTGATACGCTGAATCTGAAGTCCCGGCCATGACAGTGCACGGGTTATGGGACTGTTGCTCCTGCCTGCAAGACGTATAAACTCATATGAAACGCCTACCGTCAGAGGCAGTAGAAGTATGCTGACAACTGTTCTTAGCCATACAGTTTTAATAGGCACAAGACACATTACCAGTATGCTGACAATAAGTGTGATGAAGATAAAGCTTGTACCGCATCTTGGGTGGAAGCGAGTGTGCTTCTTTACGTTTTCAACAGTAAGCTCATCTCCTGCTTCGTGGCAGGCAATAGTTTTATGCTCTGCGCCGTGGTATTCATAGGTACGGCGAATGTCCTTCATACAGCTTGTAAGGTACATATAGAAGAGGAAAATCACGATTTTGATTATACCCTCTAATAATGAACGAAGCATATTGTTGTCGGGAACAGGTGTATAGTCAATGAGCAGACCAATAAGAAGCTTGGGCAAGAACATGAAAAGCACCAGCGACAGTCCCACGCCTATTACCATGGCAATGCTCATAATAACGCCGAAGAGCTTTTCGCCCAGTTTATCACTGAGCCACTGCTCAAACTTGCTCATCTCCTCTTCCTCTTCATCGTCAATCATCTGCTTTTCAGCGGATTTCATAAGACAGCGGTAACCGTCCTTCATAGAAGATACGAAGTTAAAGCTTCCTCTTACAAAAGGACACTTTCTATACCAAGGCATATTTTTGCCGTTGTTCTCTTCCCAGGTTTCAACGTCAATTGTGCCATCAGGGAGACGACATGCCATTGCGCCTGTATCTGCGCCTTTCATCATTACGCCCTCAATAAGTGCCTGACCGCCTATTTTGGAGCGGTGCTGTTCTTTATTATTGCTGTTGCTCATTAGTCCTGTTTCCTTTCATTAGACACTGTACCTTCAATAGCGGCAGGCAGAGTGATTATTACACTTGTACCCTTATGAAGCTCGCTGTCGATTCTCAGTGTACCGCCGTGCATGGTAATGATTTCATCTGCCACTGCAAGTCCGATACCGCTGCCTCGTCTGGTCTGATTTGCCTTGAAGAATTTCGTTTTAACTCTTGGGAGATCCTGCTTGCTTATACCAACGCCATTATCGGCGATAATAACCTGAATCTTGTTTTTTACCGCTTCAGCACCTATGGTTATGGTACAGCCCTCATTTGAGTATTTGATTGCATTATCAATTATATTAATGAATACCTGACGTATTCTGTTTCTGTCACCATTTACAAATGGAAGCATTTCCGGCTCATGATATATGATGCGGATATTTTCACGTCTTGCCTTTTCCGCATATATAAGCACCGCATCGCCAAGCTCTGCAAGCAAGTCCATCTTCTCGATTCTGAGAGAGAATTTACCACTCTGCATACGCGAAAAGTCCAGAAGCTCCTCCACCATCTCCGAAAGTCTTTCTGTTTCGTTTCTGATAACCCTTACACCCTTGCTTATGGTTTCCTTATCCACATCATAGGAAAGGGTTTCAGCCCAACCCTTGATAGCTGTAAGAGGCGTTCTCAGCTCATGAGATACCGATGATATAAACTCATTCTTCATTGCCTCTGTAGTGGCAAGAGCTGCTGCCATGTTATTGATAGAATCACTCAGATCACCGATTTCGTCCTCAGTCTGCTTTTCAATTCTGTCCTTAAAATCGCCTTTAGCAAACTTCTTTGTGGCTTCGTTTATGACAGTGATAGGCTTTACAATACTGTTTACAAAGTAATTGCCCGTTATAAGCATAAGCATGATTACCAACACACAGCCAACGCCTATAATTGCCACATATGTTCCCAGTGCACTGTCTATATTGCGAAGAGAGGTTATAACTCTTATTGCATTATACTCTGTGCTTATGCCCGAAATATCTGTGCTGAGAGCCATTATTTTTTCACCGTTTACCTTACCTGTCCAGTAACCGTCTCGCCCTTCCATGAGTGCTTCATAGTCAGGCATTTCCATATTCTCTCCCGGTGCAAAGCCAGAGGAGGTGAGAATAACTCTGCCCTTTGAATCTATCGCCATAAGCTCCATCTTATCCTTATCGGAAAAGTTTTCAAGGGTGTTTCTAAGCTCCGAGGAAAAGTTTACATCTGCATCCTGGGAGTATCTGGTCATAATGGATGTTACGGAATTCAACTTTGTATTGAGATACTGCTTTGCTGAGCTATAGTAATAATTCTGCATGGCGTACACCACCGCAAGCCATATCACCATCAGGAGCATTACAATAAGACCCAGGTTGTTTACCATCCATCGTCTTATGATGGTATTCTTCCTTATACTGCGCCTGGAACGTTTCTTACCTTTATTAAAGCTCATTCCACTTATAGCCGTAGCCCCAGATGGTTGTTATATATTTGGGACTGGATGGCTCATCCTCAATCTTCATACGGATTCTTCGTATATTTACATCTACAATCTTATCGTCGCCAAAATAGCCATCGCCCCATATTTGGTCAAGAATACCCGCTCTGTCTAGGGCAACGTTTTTATTGCTGAGAAAGTACTCCATAATCTGGTATTCAACCTGTGTAAGCTCTATAAGCGCACCATTCTTGGTAACGGTACGGCTTTTCAGATTCAGGCTGAATGGTCCGCTGCGGATAATAGGCGACTTTTCATCCTTATTGAAGCTCATGCACACACGTCTGTAGATAGCATCAACACGGGCTGTCAGCTCCGAAACGGAAAAAGGCTTAGTGATATAATCGTCTGCACCCATCATGAGACCGCTTACCTTATCCATTTCCTGGGAGCGGGCTGTGAGCATAACAATGCCCAAGGTAGAACTTTTTTCACGAAGTTTTTTACACACGGTAAAGCCGTCGATACCGGGCATCATAACGTCAAGAAGAACGATGTCGAAGTTGCCGCCTGCTGCATCGAATATTTCGATTGCGTCCTCGCCGCAACAGGCATCGGTCACGTCGTAGCCTACACGTTTGAGATTCATTACCACAAACTCACGAATGGCTTCTTCATCTTCACATACCAGAATACGTTTCATTTTTTTGTCCTTTCTCTATTATTGCTGTATTTTATATTGTGGAACATTTTTCTACACCGTCTATATTCAACTATTCACAAACAGAAAGTAGCTCAGAAGCTCGCTTTCAGGAATATACAGCTCATCTCCGCTTTCCTTTACACTCATAAAGTAATATGCATTGCCTCTTGAATGAAGCAGACTGTAACCGTCCTCTAAAAGCATATCTCTGCCGTCTCTGTCCGACGCTGTACCTATTCTCATAAGTTCCTGCATCGACTCTGTAAGAGAACCGCCGTAATGGTAGAATACTATGTCCCCGGTAAGTCCGTCTATTACCGCTGTTACCTCATCCCGCCACTTTGCAGGTAGCATAAAGGCATAGCCTTCGCTTACACTGTAGTAGCCTCTGTATTTCTCGGTAAGCACACCATTCTCAGGCGTCATCCAACGGGTAAGTCTTATGTTCTGATCGGATACGCTGCCGTCATAGCCCGGGAATACCGTCTGAACAGGTATTTCAGGTGTACCGTCACTGTCTATATCAAGAGTGAGACAGCTTAATGAACGAGTTGTCTCTGAGGCAGAGCTTTCGTCCTCTAATATGTGATAGAGTTTCTCTCCGTCAAAGGAGAAAAGGTCGGTCTGTATTGTGGTAACACCCGTTAGCATGTCCGCATATACAACCGCAGAGCCGTCCTCACGGCGTGAATAGAGCACCTGACTGAAACCGGTACAACTGCTTCTGAGTGTAAGCTGCGTTTTGCGGAAACTTCCGTTTTCGTCCGGACAGTAAACCGCAGCCCTTGCTCCTAATGCAGAGGAATCCGTCTGCAATACCAGAAGTTCTTTTCCACCGTCACCGTCCAGATCGTTTATATCAAAGAGGGAATATGTTGTGGAAAAACGATGGCTGAGGGTACCGTTTTCGTAGTTATACACCACTAGTCCCTTGTCGTACTGGTCAATCAAGGAATAACCTATTGCCATCTGCACATTTTTCTCTGCGCCTATGGTTGAAATCACAACTTTCTCAATCTCTGCACCCTCAGCAGGCACGTCGCATACACTGCGCCATGAACTGCCATCCTTATCAAGAACATTTATGCGAAGGTTGTTTTCAGCTGTGGAAAGTCCTGTTTTGGCGTAGAATACAAGTGATTCCTCTTCCCCGTCGCCGTCTATATCTGTTAGAATAAAAGACGACAGATAATCTCCTGCCTTGGGATACTGAAGCTTTATATCCTTGCCTACTGCATTTTGCAGTGCCTGGTATATCTGCTCCTGCTCCTTACTAAGGCTTGGCGGTACAAGTAGAGTATCAACTGAACCTCCAAATGTACATCCGCTAAGGAACACACTGCACAAGAAAATCGGCACGTTCAGAAAACGCCTTAGTCCTCTGTACGCTGACATAACGGGATATACTCCTTGCCTGTTGCAAGAGTTCTATATGCAGGACGGATAATTCTCTTACCTGTGAGAATTTCCTCCATACGATGTGCAGACCATCCTACCATACGTGCTGATGCAAAGAGAGGTGTAAACAAATCATCGGGGATACCTAACATCCTATAAACAAGACCTGAGTACATATCAACATTTGCACATACAGTCTTGTCGATACCACGTACATTCTTCATAAGCTCGGGAGTGAGCTTTTCAATCAGGTCAAGAAGTTTGAACTCTGCTTCAATTTCCTTGCCCTCAGCAAGCTCGAATGCCTTTCTCTTTAGAATTACAGCTCTGGGGTCAGAAAGGGTATAGACCGCATGACCCATACCGTAAATCAGACCACTTCTGTCTGCTGCTTCCTTCTTCAGAATCTTTGTAAGGTAATCGGCAACCTCGCCCTCGTCTGCCCAGTTATGTACATGCTCCTTGATGTCGTCAAGCATTTCAATAACCTTGATATTTGCACCTCCATGTCTGGGTCCCTTGAGGGAGTTGATTGCAGATGCATATGCTGCATATGGGTCTGTACCTGAGGATGTTGCTACACGACAGGCAAAGGTGGAGTTATTACCGCCGCCGTGCTCTGCGTGTATTGCAAGCATGATGTCCAGAAGCTGAGCTTCTTTACGTGTATAATTTCTGTCGTTTCTAAGGAGAGATAGAATTGACTCAGCGGTTCTTTCCTCGGGTCTCAGCTGGTGCATAATCATGCTGGAGTTGTCAAACTTATGACGCTTTGTCTGATATGCGCCGTTCATTAGATTGGGCATTTTAGCGATAAGATTAAGGGCGATATTCATTTCGTCCTGAAGTGTAGTATTGTCAGGGTTCTCGTCATAGGAATATAGAGACAGAATGCTTCGAGAGAGCTTATTCATGATATTCTTAGAGGGTGACTGCATGATGGAGTCAACAAGGAAACCAGGTGGAAGTTCACGTCTTACACTGAGTGCGTGTTCACAATCGGCAAGCTCTCTCTTTGTGGGAAGCTGACCGAAAAGCAACAGGTGAACCACTTCCTCAAAAACAAATCTATCCTCACGCTCTGCATTTTCAACCAGGTCATTGATATCATAGCCGCGGTAAATAAGCTGACCGGGAATAGGTGTACGGATACCCTCATCAATGATATAGCCGTGAACACTACATATACGTGTAATTCCTGCCGCAACGCCTGAGCCGTCGCTGTAGCGCAAACCTCTTCTTACATGGTATTTCTCGTAAAGAGATGGATCTATCTGTGAATAATCGGACAGGCGGTCGCATAAGGATGTAATGTCAAGCTGAGACTCTTCCATTTTGAGCTTCAGGTAGTTTTCCAGGTTCTGGTTCATTTATAATTTCCTCCGTTGTTTTCTTATAGATAGTTTTATTATACATTAAAAAAGGGTTTATGTCAATATTTCAAAGAAAAATGTGTGTATGCATACCTCAATATGCAGAAAGGATTACCATGAAAAAATACGGACTTATGATGCTTACTTTCTCTGCGGCTATTGCCGCTGCCGTGACGCTCCCATCCTCTCTTTCAAAAGACAAACCCCAGGCTCACTCACCTTCTGAAACCTCTGTAACCTCTCACACTGAAGATGTGCTTTCAACAGATACATCAACAGCCAACAACTCCGAAACTATTAAAATGCTTGACACCTCATCAGGCGAAGTTTTAACGCTCTCCATGAAAGACTACCTTACAGGAGCAGTTATCGCAGAAATGCCCGCATCCTTTGAGGCAGAGGCACTCAAGGCTCAAACTGTTGCAGCCCACACCTACGCTGTACGTCAGATGAATCTTGAAGCAGCCTCTCCTACGCCTGAGTTGTGCGGTGCGCATCTCTCAAACGACAGCTCCCATTACCAGGCGTATTTTACAAAAAGCCAGGCACGGCAGTTCTACGGCTCAGGCTATGAGTCTGCCTATGAAAAGATTTCCGCAGCAGTGGAAGAGGTTCTGCCCTATATTCTCGTATACGAAAATGAACCTATTCTAGCAGCTTTCTGTTCCATGTCCCCGGGTGCAACGGAGAGTGCGGAAAACGTCTGGGGGCAGGCTGTACCCTATCTCACAGCTACAGGCAGTGCCGCTGACGAAAATGCACCCAACTTCCTTGAAACCATTTACTTCTCACCTGCTGAGCTTAAAGAGCTTCTGGCAAAAGCCTTTCCTGAGGGCGATTTTTCCACCAGTACAGAGGAATGGTTGACTGTTGAAAAGGTGTCAGATTCTGGTACGGCTTTAGAGGTTGACGTCGGTGGCTTTCTTACAACCGGTCAGGAAGTTCGCCAAGCTCTATCTCTAAGAAGTGCGGCTTTTGACGTAAAATGGGAAGGAAATCTCTGCTCTATTACAACCAAGGGATACGGTCACGGAGTTGGCATGAGTCAATACGGTGCAAACGCAATGGCAAAGTCAGGAGCAGACTGGCGTGAAATTCTCATGTACTACTACAAAGGGGCAGAGATAACAGATAATTGACCCTTTATGGGATGTTTCTGAAAATAAGGTGAAAAAATTCAAAAATCAGAAAAAGCCCTTGCAATCCGACAAATTATATAGTATAATAGGTACATGTATATTATAGGAACAGCACAGTGAGTGCTTCAGTTTATGGAGGGTATATATTATGGCATCATTTTTCGATAATTTTGCAAGCAAGATGAATGAAATCGGCAACAAGGTTGTTACTGCTACAACCAACTCTACAGAAAATATTCGTTTGACCAATTCCATCAAGGACGAGGAGCGTCAAATCGCTAACGATTATAAGGAAATCGGCATGAAGTACCGTGAACTTTTCGGCGCAGCTCCTGCACCTGAGTTTACTGCTCTTCTTCAGGATATTGCCAAAAGAGAAATCCTTATCTCCGAGTATCGTAAGAAGGTTCTCCAGAATAAAGGCAAGGTTACATGCAGCAGCTGCGGTGTAGAGATTGAAAGTTCCTGTGCTTTCTGCACCAACTGTGGTACAAAGAATCCTGTAGCTGAGGAAATCGCTCGTGCAAAGGCTGAAGCAGATGCTCAGGCTGCTGCGAAAGAAGCTGTAAATGAACAGACTGAAACAGTCGAAGCTTCTGCACCCGCTCCCGCCGCTGAAAATACAGAATCTGTTACTCCCGAAATCGTTTGCAAGAACTGCGGTAATCCTATCGCTGAAGGCAACGTATTCTGCACTAACTGCGGTACACGTCAGGACGCATAACATAAGCAGTATACCAATTACTATAATTCAATAATAGCAAGCGCCGTTTTGCCCGTGAAAGGCGAAACGGCGCTTTTAGGGAAAGGATGTTTTTTATGAAAATTTGTAACGGCTGCGGCGTGGAGCTTACAAATGAGGCTGTTATCTGCCCCGAATGCGGCACGCTTCAACCCACGAAAAAGAAAGATTCAGGCTCAGGAGAGGGCTTTTTCTCAATGCCCTATCTCTCTTCAACTGCTTCTGTAAACAATGCCTCTAAGCCTGAGAAAACCGAAAAGACTGAAAATACTAAATCAGAAGCTGTACCATCCGAGGAAGAAACAGCTCCCACCACTACAAGTAAAAAGGTAAGGCAGTCTGATATAGATGCTATTACTGACCCCAGGGAACGTGCCTTTGCAAAACAAGACAGACGAAACAGAATGATTCGCATTAGTGCACTGATTGCTGCGGCAGTGATTGTAGTCGTATTGGCGGTTTACCTTATCACAAGAAATACAGGCTACTACCGCACTTTGGACAAGTACATAGATGGTCTCAATGCCAAGGACAGTTCCGGTTATTCTGCCATTGTACCTGACCTCTATCTCATAAATGCCGAAAAGCTCTACGACCTTTCCCGTCCGGAAATGAAAGCCAACACTAAAAACTATCTCTCCTATGTAAAAACACAGATTGCCGCTGACTACGGCGATGATGTAAAGCAGACCTGTGAAATTATTGCCGAAGATACCAGCAATGATCAGACATCCGCCGACACTCTGGAAGATACAATCCTATCTACCTACGGTACAGAGCTTAGCATTACCGAAGTTGCTTACCTGAATGTACGTATAACCACAAAAGGCTCTGTTACTCAAACTAAGGAAAGCAAAACACTCACTTTCTTTAAGTACGACGGCAACTGGTACAGTCTGGACGCTATGCAGGTTATTCAATTTGCAAATGAAAATGCAGGCTACAATATGTGGTAAAGGAGAATATTTCCCATGAACAGAACTAAAAAGCAGAAGAAGCTTCTGTACGGTGGTATTGCGGCTGTTATAGCTGCGGCTGCTCTTATCGGAAGCGGTATATGGCTTGCTGTATCCGACAGCGGCGAAACAGTTACACCCGGCAATCTTTCCGCTGTAGGCGAGGAGGACTCTGCCACTGCCTGTCAGAACCTTATGTCAAACTACTACACAGCCATTATGTCCAACGATGCCGAAACTCTTTACAATATCATGGCTCCCGAAGAATACTGGACATACTATATCAAAGAGTATGACAAGTCAAAGGAAACGGTTATCAGCACCTACAGCGATGCTATCAAAAATACCAAGGCTTCATGGCAGGCTAAGTGTGGCTCAGATGCCAAAATTTCCTTTAGAATTGACGCTTCAAGCGAAGTTTCGGAGGAGGTACTCAGTCAGCTTAGCGATGTAGTAAATGAGGCTCTGGGTGAGGACGTTTATTATGCAGAAGAGGGCATGACCCTCAGCGTGATTCAGACAGTTACAGGAAGCTCAGGTACCGATGAAACCGTAAACACACCCACTCTTATCAAGGTAAACGGCAAGTGGTATATCCTTGATGAAGGCATTGACTCCGATGCCAATTAAAAGCGAAAAACGCAAATACAGATAACCAAAAGAGAGGAGAAGAGATAATGGAGACAAACAAGCGAACACGGCTTAAAACCCATCTCGACCCTGCAACCAATGCACTACGTTTCCTTGCCGTACCCTTCGGTGCGCTGATGATATACGGAGCAACACTAAAGCTTATGGAAGTAAACATGGCGATGTCCTTTGACTTCTGGGGCGTTTTCATTGCAGGTATACTGGTTACATTCGCTCCCTTTCTTATGAATAAATTCCTGTCAGCAGCTCTTCTGGGTGCGGGTATTTTTACCGTTGCAAGTCTCTTGCAGCCCTCATTTCAGAGCTGGATGAACCTTGTATTTTTCATACTCTTGACAATACTCTATTTCCAGCCCTACAAGATATGGCTGAGAATTATTTTCCAGTTACTTTGTATGGCTGCTATAGGCGTATGTCTCTGGTGCGTATGGCAGGAATTCTACAAGGGGTTGGAGCATTTCATCGAAACAGGTAAGCTCACCGATGTTTACCTTAAAAACCGCATTAAAACTTTCCTGCCAGGTGACTTTTCATTCTACATGGCGATGGTATGGCTGGTAGTTTCAATTAGACAGTATGCCCTGCCTAAGTCACAACAACTCAGAAATATCGTCCACGAAAATGGCACAGACACAAATAACCGAAATTCCCGCAAACACAGTTCCTCCGACGAGGATCTTTGGGGATATTGATAAGTTCAGCACGGCTCTCTCATCTGAGAGAGCCGAATGTTTTAGCATTTTTAAACGTTCCACGTGGAACATTATTATGTGGATTTAATCTTATTTTAAGCTACATACTATATAATAAAATTGAAAAATAGGGCTATTTTAACTGAGAGGAGTTTTGCACTATGAAAATTTTAGTTGTTGAAGATGAAGCTGCGCTGTCTGACGCACTCACTGAGATCTTAAAACGTAACCAGTACAGCGTTGATGCTGTTGATAACGGCGAGGACGGACTGGAGTACGGTCTCACAGGACTTTACGACTGTATCATCCTTGATATAATGCTACCCATTATGGACGGTCTTACTGTCCTGAAAATGCTCCGTAAAAATAAGGTTTCAACTCCTGTTATGCTCCTTACAGCTAAATCCGAAATTGATGACAAGATAACAGGTCTTGACTACGGTGCCGACGACTACCTTACCAAACCCTTTGTCACAGGTGAGCTTTTAGCCCGTATACGTGCTCTTACAAGACGCACAGGAGAGGTGAACATTGACGCTTTCAACTATCACGGTCTTACCCTTAACAAACAGACCTACACGCTCTCCTACGGCGCAAATAACGTCAAGCTCTCTCTTAAAGAGTACCAGATTATGGAAATTCTTCTTATGAATCCCAAGCAGATTATCACTAAGGAGCGTTTCATTGAGAAAATATGGGGCTTCGAGAGCGATGTTGAATACAACAACATTGAAGTCTACATCTCATTCCTAAGAAAGAAAATAAAATCCATCTGTTCAGGCGCTATCATACATACAGCAAGAGGCGTGGGCTACTATCTGGAGGATAAAAAATGATTCAGAAAGTAAGAAGAAATTTCATAGCCATAAATATGACTATGCTTACTCTTGTACTTATAATTCCTCTCTGCGCACTGAATATCTTCACCGCTGTCCTTACCTACAATAACATAAGTGACCAGCTTGAGCAGCTTGCACAGACGGAAATATACATCCTTGACCCCGGAAACAACAAACACAATGAACCACCGCCCGAGGAAAACAAGATTGTAGGTATCGTAAAACCAGCTCATACAACCGCACCATCCACTACCACTTCCACTACAACTACTACAGTTACAACTGCACCGCCTACCGACGAATATGCAACAAGTGAAAAAACTACAAAGCGTCCCGAGTATCAGCCGCCTACTGTAGGCACTACCGCTCCTACAGAACCTCAGCCACCTACGCAGGGCACAACCCACACTGTTACAGGTACCACACCCCATCTTCCTCCGGACTTGGAAGATGACCCCCGATACACGGATTATACCCAGTATACCCATCCTATACGTCCTGCTCGTCCATCCTGGAATGAAACACGTCCAAGCTATGAAGAGAACGAAAACAATGATAACGGAGATTCAGGCTGGTGGAATGGTTACTATGCTATAAAACTTCCAAATATCAGCTTAAATCTGCTGTCACAGTTTCTTTCTCTTGAATCAAAGCCTGTTGTTTCAACGGTATCCGTTGAGACAACCACAACAACTACTACTGCCGTTACCTCCACCGCACCTCCTACAGAATCTGCCGAACGTCATCTTCTCACAGGAAAGGTATTTGACCGTGAGCTTCCCCACAAGGAAAACTCTAACACCGTAACAGCAAGCTCAATTGAGTATTTCTTCGTTTACCTTGATAAGGATAACAACGTAAAGGAAGTACACGGTACTGACGATTACACCATAGAGAACTGTACTGAATTTATCGCATCTATTGACAAGGATGACAAGTACGGCGGTTACTGCGGTACACTTCAATACACACGTAAGGATTACACAGACGGTGCTGTTATGGTTTTTTCCGACAGAAGCTCAGACATCAAAATGCTGAAAACACTCTTCTTTGTAAGTGTGGGTATGTTTATTCTTATGGAATGTATGGTTTTTGTTCTCACTAGAATTCTTACAAAACGAGCTATGAGACCCATGCAGATTTCAATAGAAAAACAACAGCAGTTCATCTCCGACGCAGGACACGAATTGAAAACACCACTTACCGTTATATCTGCCAATGCTGATATCCTCGCTGATGAAATCGGTGATAATAAATGGCTGGGCTACATCAAAGGACAGGCTGAACGTATGCGTATCCTTGTACAGGAAATGCTTGACCTTACCAAAATAACAGGAACTGACAAACACCTGGCGCAGAGCCGCTTCAATATAAGCAGTCTGGTAGAAAACGTTGCACTGCCATTCGAGTGCCAGGCTTTTGAACAAAAAAAAACTTTCCATATTGAGCTTGACCCTGAAGTTGAATTTTTCGGAAACACCGAGAGAATCAGACGTATGGTCGGTATATTCATTGACAATGCCTTCAAATACAGCAACGAAAACGGTACTATAAAAATCCAACTGAAAAACGAAGGTGGCAAGAACATACTCAGAATCTACAACACCGGTATAGGTATCGCCAAAGGCGAGGAAGAAAAAATTTTTGAACGATTCTATCGCAGTGATTCATCACGTTCAAAGCAGGGAGGATATGGTTTGGGTCTTGCCATTGCTAAAAGCATTGCTGACCAGCACGGCATTAAGATTCAGGTTCAAACTGAACCTGGTCAGTGGATAAGTTTCAATCTCTATCTGTAATATTCCGTAACATAAAAAATCAAAGGCTATCGTTCATATAAACGATAGCCTTTTTCTTATATCATAAATTGTTCCACATAGAACATTTATCAGAATTCCATCTTCTCACGAAGATAAGAAACCAGCTCTGTAATAGGCATACGTACCTGTTCCATTGTGTCACGGTCACGTACTGTCACACACTGATCCTTTTCCAGCGTGTCAAAATCATATGTAATGCAGAAGGGTGTGCCGATTTCATCCTGACGACGGTATCTCTTACCGATAGAGCCTGCATCGTCAAAGTCTACGGAGAAGTACTTAGAAAGCATCTGACATACTTCCATTGCCTGCGCACTCAACTTCTTGGATAAAGGCAGTACTGCACACTTATAAGGTGCCAGTGCAGGGTGGAGACGCATTACTGTTCTTACGTCGTTCTTTTCAGCATCTATTACTTCTTCATCGTAAGCTTCTGTTACAATAGACAAGAAGAGTCGCTCAACACCCAGTGAGGGCTCGATTACATAGGGAATATACTTGGTATTGTCCTCAGGGTCGAAGTATTCAAGGGACTTGCCACTGTGATTCTGATGCTGTGTCAGGTCGTAGTCCGTTCTGTCTGCGATACCCCAAAGCTCGCCCCAACCAAAGGGGAAGAGGTACTCGAAATCAGTTGAAGCCTTAGAGTAGAAGCACAGCTCCTCAGGGTCGTGGTCACGGAGTCTCAGATTCTCTTCCTTGATACCCAGGTCAAGGAGGAACTTCTTGCAATAGCTTCTCCAGTAATCAAACCATTCAAGGTCTGTACCGGGCTTGCAGAAGAACTCAAGCTCCATCTG
>CAZQMA010000007.1:0-55481 GCA_964594275.1 uncultured Ruminococcus sp.
CTGAAAGATATGATTATCCGTGGCGGTGAAAACCTTTATCCCCGTGAAATCGAGGAATTCTATCTCACCAATCCCAAAATTCGAGATGTTCAGGTTGTAGGCGTTCCTGACGAGAAGTACGGTGAAGAGTGTTGTGCTTGGATTATCCTCCATAAGGGTGAAACTGCTGACGAGGCTGAAATGCGTGCTTTCGGCAACGCTTCCATCGCAGCTCACAAGGTTCCCAGATACTTCCTCTTTGTTAAGGAATTTCCCATGAATGCTGCGGGCAAGATTCTCAAATACAAGATGAAGGAAGAATCCGCCGAGCATTTCGGATTAAAAAAGTAGATAAAACAGTAAGGCTGGTGTACATAAAGACACCAGCCTTTTCTCATTCATTCTCCGCAAAAACCTTCCACTTCACAGGCTTTACGCACACATTTGGGAGGCTTTTAATCTCCCGCTCGCCTTTTCTGTCAAGCACCCACTTAGCACCCAATGCAAGGAGAACAGGTACAACCCCGTACCATACTATCACCTTATACATTCTTTTGTACCTCTCTTCCGAAACATCCCATTCCTTTATAAATCTTGCTGCAGCCGGGCATAGCTTCAATTCTAAGGAGACGATTATACTTAGCTGTACGTTCACCGCGACAGGGTGCGCCTGTCTTAATCTGACCTGTACCCATGGCAACTGCAAGGTCAGCGATGGTTGTATCTTCAGTTTCACCTGAACGATGAGATGCTATCGCAGTGTAGCCTGCACCTTGTGCCATACGAATTGCATTTATGGTTTCAGTAAGTGTGCCAATCTGATTAGGCTTGATAAGGATAGAGTTGCCGCAACCCTGCTCTATACCCATTTTAAGACGTTCTGTGTTTGTTACAAACAAGTCATCCCCTACTAACTGTACACGGTTTCCGAGGCGCTGTGTAAGCGTTCTCCATCCCTCAAAATCCTCTTCATCCATGCCGTCCTCAAGAGAGTAAATTGGATAATCATGGCAAAGATCCTCCCAATAAGAGATAAGCTCATCACGGGTAAATTCTTTTCGGGATTTAGGCAGACAGTAATGCCCCTTTTTGTGTGACTTCCACTCGCTTGATGCTGCGTCCATGGCAAGAACAAAATCCTTTCCAGCCACATAATCAGCTTCGACAATTGCTTCAAGAAGTAGCTCCAGAGCTTCTCTGTCGCTTCCTATCTGAGGCGCAAAGCCGCCCTCATCACCTACTGTTGCGGTAAGATTATGTTTAGCAAGACAGCATTTCAGGTGATGGTAGACCTCACAACACATTCTCAATGCCTGGGAGAATGACTCTGCACCAACAGGCATAATCATAAACTCTTGTACGTCTAGGTTATTGTCAGAATGCTCACCACCGTTAAGGACATTCATCATCGGAACAGGCATCACAGATGCATCTGCACCACCCAGATAATGAAACAGAGGCATATCGTGAGACTGTGCCGCCGCCTTAGCAGCTGCAATGGATACGGATAGAATGGCGTTTGCGCCAAGCTTTGACTTATTTTTAGTGCCATCCATTCTCAGGAGAGCATTATCAATGTCACCGAATCCTGCAAAACTTTTGCCGGCAAGCTCACTTCTTATGGTTTTGTTAATGTTTTCTACTGCCTTACGACATCCTTTGCCACAGTATCGAGTCTTATCCCCGTCACGAAGCTCTATTGCTTCAAATTTTCCTGTAGAAGCACCACCGGGTACTGCTCCGCGTCCTCGGCTGCCATCACTGAGTACAACCTCTGCTTCAACGGTCGGATTGCCTCTTGAATCAAGTATTTCACGTCCTATTACAGTCTGTATTTTCATAGATATTTCCTCCTGTGATTATAGTATTGCTGATATTATGCCACGGTAAAAGGAATATATCCTTTTTGATGCTATTGACTTTTTGTATTTTTTGATGTATAATTAAAAATAAAAAAGGAGAAAATCTTTTTATGAAAAAAATCACAGCACTGCTTCTTGGTTTCACAGCCACATCTTGCATACTTGCAACGGGCTGCGGAAAGGTTGATAGTAATGTATCCGGTAACTACGTTGCGGCTATTCTTGACGCATCTTACAAAAATCAAAGTAAAAACTACATTGCTATGACAGAGTCCACTGAGGAAGAAGCAAATGAAATCTACAACAGTACAGTAAAGTATTTTACCGAATATATAACCTACTATTGTGAGGTTTCTTCCGAGGATATAAGCGATGATCTGAATGCTGAGTTCACATCTGCTGCTGCAGAGCTTCTCTATAAGTCCAAATACACCGTTGCATCCTCAGAAAATGGCAAAGAAAGCTGCTATGTAAAGGTTTCCATCAAGCCCCTTGATATTCTCTCTCAGTTGGAGCCTGACATTGAAGCCTGCATTGAAGAGTACAATCTGGAGCTTGAAGCTTTAGGCGAGGAGGGACTTGAAAACCTTACTGATGAACAGTATACAGAACTCGAGGAAGACTACGCCAGAAATGTTCTTGAAGCACTGAAAAAGTGTGCTGCTGAACCTGAATACAAGGACAATGTAGACTTCACAATCGAAATCGAAATTGACGATGACGGATACTACGCTCCCGCCAACGAAAATGACTGGAATACCATTGACGACTATGTAATGGGTCTCTATTAAGTTACTATACAAGAAAAGTCCCTATTAATACGGCGGTGACTTTGGAAAATATTCAAGCAAAGAACGGTATAGCTAAACGGCTATTCCGTTCTTTGCTGCTTTTCACTTGTATTTTGGGCTTATTCGATAGCCCGCACAAAGAGAAAGGTTGTGTAGGGATTTCCTACACAACCTTTCAGTTACATAATAAATACTTCTGTATTGCTGGGCGACCGTTGGTCATCCTTTCTTTATTTTTTAAATAAATTAATTATCGCAAAAGTCATTGAAATCTGTTGTCATCAGGTGACAACAGATTTATTCATTATTCATAAAAGCATTAAGCCCTGCATAAATTCCACCCTTTGCCATAAGCTCCTCGTGGGTACCCTGCTCGGCGATATTGCCCTTATCCATAACAAGAATCAAGTCAGCGTTCTGAATTGTGGAAAGACGATGTGCTACGATAAAACTCGTTCTTCCCTCCATAAGACGTGCAAAGGCTGACTGTATCTTCATCTCGGTACGTGTATCAATAGATGAAGTCGCCTCGTCAAGAATAAGCACAGGCGGAGGGGCGATCATAAGACGCGCAATACAAATAAGCTGCTTCTGTCCCTCAGACAAATCCTCACCGTCAATCACTGTATCATAGCCATTTGGCAAACGGCTGATAAAGCTGTGAGCGTGTGCAGCCTTTGCCGCGGCTACCGTCTCTTCATGAGTAGCATCAGACTTTGCCATTATAATATTTTCACGGACAGTTCCACTCTTAATCCAGGTTTCCTGGAGTACCATTCCAATATTGCTGCGAAGCGTTTCTCTTGTGATACTGCGTACATCCTTGCCATCCATTAGAATACTGCCGCTCTCCACATCGTAGAAACGCATAAGCAGATTGATGAGGGTTGTCTTGCCACAGCCAGTTTTACCCACAATCGCCACACGCTGACCTTCCTTAACATGAAAATTACAATTTCTGATAAGAGGCTTGTCCGAAACGTATGAAAAGTCTACACCCTCAAAGTCGATATTACCGCTT
The DNA here is from genome assembly GCA_964594275.1 of uncultured Ruminococcus sp. GTDB lineage: Bacteria > Bacillota > Clostridia > Oscillospirales > Ruminococcaceae > Ruminococcus_C. The sequence goes on from CAZQMA010000007.1 coordinate 3,654, forward strand.
GAAATGTCAGCAACTATATTTTCACTGTCAGGAGTTTCCGGTGCTTCCTCGATAAGCCCTAGGATACGCTCGGCACAGGCAAGAGCATTCTGAAGTTCAGCTATAACGCCCGAAATTTCGTTGAAAGGTTTGGTGTACTGGTTGGCGTAGCTGAGGAAGCAGGATAAGCCGCCGACAGTTATACTTCCGTTTACTGCTGCAAATGCACCTGTCAGTGCTACCGCCGCATAAACAAGAGCGTTTACAAAACGGGTTGTGGGATTGGTGAGAGAAGAGAAAAAGCTTGCTTTCAGCGAACACTTTTCGAGTTTCTCGTTAATCTCGTCAAAGTCTGCCAGAATCTCATCCTCCTGTCCAAAAGCCTGAACCACCCTCTGTCCTGAAATTGCTTCATTTATCAGCGCAGTTTGTCTGCCTCGGGTTTCAGTCTGCTCCTTGAACATGTGGTAGGTTTTACTTGCAATAAAACTTGCGACAAGAAGCGACAGCGGCGTCATTATTACAACCACCAGAGTAATCCATCCATTAATGGTAAACATAAAGATAAGTGTTCCTATGATGGTAAGTACACCTGTGAAAAGCTGAGTAAAGCCCAGTAGCAAACCTTCAGACAATACATCCACATCAGCTATAATCTTACTCACCGTCTCACCTGCTGGATGAGTGTCGAGATAGGAAAAAGGCAACTTCTGTACACGGTGGAAGGCATCCTCGCGCATATCCCGTACAACCTCACAGGCGATTTTATTATTTATCATATTCATAATCCACTGAGCAAGGGATGTTATACCCACAGATATTCCCACAGTGAAAAGTATTCTGGTTATAGCTTTAAAGGCAACATCGCCCTCACCTGCGATATGGTCAATTGCATTACCCACTAAGATTGGTACATAGAGGGTTAGCGCAGTTACAATAACCGCCATAAGAAGGGTAAGTACAAGCCATATCTTATACCTTGAAATGTATTTCAGCACCTTGCCGAGGGTGTGAAGCTGGGTTTTGCTGTTGTTTTTCTTATTCATTGTACTTTCGCCTCCTCGGGATACTGTGAATAATAGATTTCGCGGTAAAGTTCATTTTCTGCAATAAGCTCTGCATGAGTACCCGTTCCCACAAGATGTCCGTCGTCCAGAACAAGAATCTTGTCTGCATCTTTTATAGATGCTATACGCTGGGATACGATAAATGAACAAGGCTTATAGGGCAAATTGCGGATTGCTTTTCTTAGAGCCGCTTCTGTACCATAGTCAAGAGCTGATGCACTGTCGTCCAGTATGAGAATATCGGGACGGCGTACCAGGGCACGTGCAATGCAGAGCCTCTGCTTCTGTCCGCCAGAAAGATTTCGTCCGCCCTCGGTTATCATTTCGTCAAGACCATTTGATTTAGAGTTTACAACATCAAGAGCCTGAGCTGATTTAACGGCGTCCATGATGTCCTCTTCTGATGCACCGCTGTTGCCCCATAGGAGATTGTCTCTGATAGTGCCCGACATGAGCTGTGCCCGCTGAGGTACAATACCAAAGCATTCACGAAGCTGAGTCTTGGGATAAGCGTTTACATCGCAGCCGCCAACATCTATACTACCGCTGTCAGCATCGTAGAAGCGAGGAATCAGGTTTACAAGAGTTGATTTGCCTGAGCCTGTGCTTCCGATAATGCCCACAATCTCGCCTTTTTTCGCACTGAAGGAAATGTTATAGAGTGAAGGCAGAGATGCACCATCATAGGTAAAGGTAACATCACTGAAACGCACCTCGCCTGCCTTTTTAACAGTTACCCGGTCGCTTTCAGGCACAAATTTCTGGGAAGGCTCTGTTTCCAGAATCGCCTGAATACGGTTTCCACAGGCTGCTGTTTTTGTGAGAGTGATAATGAGGTTTGCAAGCTTTATAAGCTCAACCAGAATCTGTGACATATAATTATAGAGAGCAACCACTGCACCTTGAGTAAGCAGCCCCATTTCGACCCTGATTGCACCCGTCCATATAAGGGCGATTATAGCAAAATTTATTACTGCATAGGTAAGAGGATTCATAAGGGCTGAAACACGTCCCACAGCCTTCTGAGCTTTAGCAAGAGAATCCGCCTCTTCGCTGAATCTTTCAGTTTCAGCGTCCTCCTGACGAAAGGCACGGATTACACGTACACCACTTAAATTTTCTCTTGTTGCACGTGTTATAAGGTCAAGCCGTCCCTGAACCTTCTTGAACATAGGAATGGTTATAAGCATTATGCCGAAAACTATAACCGATAGTACTGGGATGGTAACTGCAAAGACCAGTGCACCCTTTACATCCACAGTAAACGCCATAATCATTGCACCGAACACTATAAAGGGTGAACGGAGTAATAGACGTATGGCAAGGTTTGTACCTGTCTGAATCTGATTTATGTCGCTGGTCATACGGGTGATGAGAGTGCTTGTACCAATACGATCGGCATCAGAATATGAAAGTTTCTGTACATGAGCAAGAAGTGCATGACGGATTTTCGCAGCAAAGCCCGCTGATGCCTTTGCTGCAAAATACTGGGCAAACAGTGTACTGGTAAGTCCGATTGCACCTAGCAGAGCCATAAGCAAACTCATACGGACAATATAAGGCTTGTCACCACTTCCGATACCCGTATCAATTATCGCCGCTACAACAAGAGGTACAAAAAGCTCAAATACAGCTTCCAGCATCTTGAAAAGCGGTCCAAGGATGCACTCCTTTTTGTAGGAGCGCAGGTAGATGAATAGTTTTCTCATAATGTCGCCTCCATGGCTGATTTTTCGTGCATTTTACTGCCATTCTTTATTATACCACATCATTTAAGCTTTAGAAACCCTTTTGAAGTGAAAATCCTATGAAAACCTTTAAGAAGCATTATGCGCAATGCACAAATTTCACAGCAATTTGTATAAACATGGTAGGCAATTTACGGTATGTTCATTGACTTTCCTTTCCAAAAGTTGTATACTATATAATATAACAAGAGAAAAAGCCTCTGGCTATACGGATTTATGAGGAGAAAATACAAGGAGGAAAAACTTATGAAAAATACTCTGTTCAAAATGCTGGCTATATGCCTGGCAGCAATCATGTGTCTTAGCGTCGTCCCAGCTGAAGGTGCTGTTTACGCAGCAGCAGAACACCCCGATTACAACGTGTACTTCGCAAGCACAGATGACCGAAGCGAAACTATCTACCTCTCTTCTGAGGATGTTCAGAACGGCGATGTTACTATTCCTGTCGGCATTTACGTTGAATCTGAGGAATGGACTGATCCATATATCAACTATCTGTTCTTTATGTGGGAGTCCTCTGACTGGAATAACCTGAGGTTCTCGAACCCTATTCAGTACACCAAGACCTATGCCAAGGAAACCTACACCTACAGCGGAGGCACATTTACAAGCACACTGAAGCCTCACATGCTAGCTTCTGTTACAGAGCGACGCGGCAGTCTCGTTTATGCTACGCCTAACTGTAATTACTATGTAAACGAAACCGCAATCGACCCTATCTTCGGTGAAACTCTCTACTACGACGGCATGGGTAATGTATGTATCGACGTATCATACTTCACTAGCCTTGAAAATCGCGACAACAAAATCTATACCCGTGAAACTATTAAGCCTACCCTCACCCCCAATGATGACGGCACTTACACCTTTACCTATCAGTATGTACGTCAGGATAATTACCAGATTGATACAGCTTCCGGTATGCTTCCTTATTATGATCCTGCATCTCCAGCAGGTATGGAGACTATTGGAAGATGTGACCGTATGCTCTGGCAGTACAGCGGCAGTGAGCCTACCAAATTCTTAGGCGCATCCGACGAATTCCCGGCAGTTACTTTTGATGCTGTTATCCAACAGGGTACACCCGCAGGTGAGTACTATATAAGTCTTAACCAAACAAACAGCCATCTGGTAAATGAAAACTGGACTCCCACAAGTGCAAGAAGTCTTAAAATCATTATAAGCGACGAAGTTCCCGAAACAACCACAACAACCTCCACTACTACTACAACCTCCACTACTACAACTACCACCACAACTACTGCCACTACAACAACAATCACTACAACCACCACTACTGAGCTTGCTACAACTACTACAACTAGCACTACTACAACGCCTGAGCCTACCACAACCACCACTACTACAACCACTACTACAACTCCTGAGCCGACAACAACGACAACAACAACTACTACTACTACAACAACTACTACAGCAGTCCAACTTACAACAGCTCCTCCTGCGGCTGTTCTCACACCTACGACCGCAAAGCTTTACCCGGGCATGACTTTTCAGCTCAATCTGACAGGTTCAGAGCCTGGTAGCTATGTATGGCTTCTCTCCAACTCCAAGGTTGCTTCTGTAGACGAAAACGGTCTTGTAACTGCTCTTGCACCCGGTAAAACCAGAATCTATACTGTTGTCAGAGGCAAAGTGCTCGTATGCAATATCACAGTACAAAAGGGGCTCTGCGGTGATATCAATTTTGATAGCGAAGTTTCTCTGATTGACGCTGTTCTTCTGAACAAGCACCTTGCAGGCATCATTCCTATGAATAATGTTGTAGCTTATAATGCAGATTGCTATGATGACGATGTTTTAAATGCTCTTGATGTTCTCACTCTTCTCAGCTATCTGTCCGGCATAACTGATTCTCTGCCCTATAAGCAGTCCTGACAGATTAACAGTAGCAACGAATATAGAAATCAGATAACAATACGCCTGTAAGCTAAATTCAGCCTACAGGCGTTATTTGTTTATAAAGGCTCTGTTTTGCCTATAAATACGAGGGTAAAGTCAACGCAGGTACCTATAGCGTCATACAAAAACGGAGATTGTATGCGTCAATATAAATTTCATAAGCACTCCAATCTACAAAAAAGCCCTTGACTGCAACGAATCAAAGGCTTCTTATCACTTAACATATGATGTGGAAATATAACTGCCATCTTCAAGGATAATGTGAACACTTCCGCCCTGTGCTACAAGCTCCAGGATTTCAGCATTATCTGAAAGCAGAGAAGAAAGAGCGGGGACAAGTTGCTCCTCAACCAACGGGTCGGAGACGTATAGTCTGCCGTCCTTTGTAATGGCAAAGAGACAGGGCTTAGTGCTACCTGTTTCCCATACAAGCCTTTCAACGCCTATCCAGCCTGAAACAGAACGGTAGGTATCCTCATAATTCAAGTCATATGATGAGAATATATCATAGGAAACAGTACCATTTTCCATAACTGCAAAGAGCATAGCTCCGTCAGGGTCGTTATACAGCCGTGCTACATCCTCCCATTCACTCCAGTCGGAAGCGTAGGGCGTAACATTCAGTGCAAAGCTTGCACCATTCTGAGTGGTCTCCTCAGGTTCACTTACAGGAATCTCTGATAAGCATTTCACCTTTCCCTTTTCAAGAATAAATGCTTTTGAACCTGCAACGCAAACAGAATGAGACTTCTCCTCATCCTCCTCAAATGACTCAGTGTTCTTTGTCACATTAAGAACAGAATCACTGTTATTATCCTCATAAGGCTGAGTTACAGCTCTGGAATTATATGTAACCTCATTTTCCTCGTCCTTGTCAATATTCGACGCAATGAAAAATAGTACAACCAGAATCACTATAATTACAAGTGCTGCTATAGCCATAATATGCCCCGGTGAGAATCTTCCCCTTTCATGGGTCTTTTTCACCTTGATGGGTTCTTCCGGAGTCATATCATAGTCGTAGTAGTAACTTGCGCTTACCATACGTGTCCCCATGGTTTCAGTTGTTATGCCAAGATTAGCCGCTTCACGACAGCCTATAACCAACTGTCCTTCTCTTGACATAATGGAACGGATTTTACGGTCACACAGGGAAATATACTCCTTGGCACGGTCGTTTTCTATAATTGTCATAAGAAGCTTCTTAATACTGCGCCACTCGTCAATGGTCTGAGCGTTTTTTCCAAGCTCTGCCGCCTGATAGAGAACGCCCTCTTCGCGGTAGCTTCTGAGACGTTCAAGCAATAGCTTATCACCATATTCCTGCACAAGACTGTAACTGGGAGCTTCTATGAGTTTGGCACCCACACGTTTAAGCTCGCTTTCACGATAAACCTGAAGTTCAGACATCATCCGTCCGAAGTATGCAATGCCATTTTCGGGATCTTCTGTTATAGCTGTGTTGAACTGGTTTGCCGCAGCCTCCCACGCACCTGCCTCCAGACACTCGAAACCACGGTTTATAGGCTGCACAGCCTCTTCGCCTGCAACTTTCTGATTTAGTGCGGCAGTACGTGCCTCCTCTAGAAGAGCACAATCCACCTCAAAAATCTCTCTCTGAACGTCATCTGCAAGCTCCATGGTCTTACGGTAAAGTTCACTTTCCAAAACACTTACAGCACCAGGATCAGTACAGGACAAGGTATAGCCATCCTCTGTTTTACAATAAGCTGCACCGTAAGCCGCCAACAGCTCTGTAAAGTGAAGGCAGGGATCCTCGCTGCCCTCGGCAAGCAATTCCTCGTAAAGCTCCAACGCCTTCTCCTGCTCACCCTGCTGCTGTAACTCCGTCAAAACGCCATACCGCCCGAGATATTCAATATTTATAACATTGGGCAGTGCCTGTACAGCACCGCAAAGTCCGCAGACGGCTGCGCTTTCATCCTCAGTGAATTCAAATACTCCGCCGCAGATTCTACACCTGATTTCTGCCATATTTCTTATACTCCGATACAGCCGCATATCCAGCGGCTTCTGCCCGTATTAACGGTTTTTTCCTGTTTATACACACTTATATTATACCGTTTTTTTTACCATAGGTCAAGTGATTTCAATTACTTTATTATTTCCCGTTTTGTTTTTGAGCATTATGTAGAAATATAAGCCTTGTTTTCATACAGATTGACAAGGAATTTTTTTGATTTGCAGACTAAAAAAATTCATAATTACTTTGAGAAAAAGGATTTACAAAACGTATTTAACTATGATATAATAAACATGATTGTATAATCGGAAAGGTATTTCATCATGAACAGATTTAAAGCACTCCTGAGTGGGCTTCTTTGCACTGCTCTTATAACAGGATGCGGTGGGAGGTCAATTCCCGCTTCAAATTTCGAGGAAAGCATAAGCACTTCGACTTTAGTTACAAATGCTCCCTACAATCTTCCAACGGAACCCATAGTCGAAACTGAGCCTCCGCTTATAAGCGTACAGACGCTTCCAATCTACTACCAGATAAATGTTCCCGCACTTCTACAGGAACCTGAGCTTCCCACAGGCTGCGAGATAACCTCTCTCACATGTCTGTTAAACTATCTGGGATTCTCCGTTGACAAAGTGGTCATGGCAGACACTTACCTTGACAAAGCTCTTGAAAATGGCATAGAATACTCATTCTATGAGAAATACATAGGCGACCCAAAAACAAATGGCTACGGCTGCTACTCTCCCGTTATTGTAAAGGCTGCAACAGCCTTTCTTGCCGACCAGAACAGCCATCTTGAAGCGGTGAATCTCTCAGGCATGTCAAAAGATGAGATTCTAATGACAGTGGCAAGCGGTCATCCTGTTGTTATCTGGAACACTCTGAGCACTCTGGATTTTGAAGAAAAGCTTGTATGGACCACTCCTAATGGCATCGAAGTTTACTGGACGTCACTTGAGCATTGTATGCTACTTACAGGCTATAATATGGATGAAAACACTGTCACCGTCTGCGACCCTATGAAAGGCGTAGTTTCCTATGATCTCACTCAATTCTTTAATGTTTATGATAAACTCCACCAACAAGCTATGACTATTTATTGATATATGCAAAACGGAACCTTTCCTATAAAAGGTTCCGTTTTTTGTTATAGACTCATCAGATACTCAGCTGCTACCCTCGCGCCAATCTCCACCATCTCACGGCAGGGACGCTTCTTATAATAGGCTTCCGTTCGCTTTTCAGGTACATGGGTTATCTTTTCATTCTCGTCAAGACCCAGAAGCTCACGACATATAATGCTGCCTGTATGTTCCTTGAATCGCAACGCCATGTCCTGAATTCGCTTGTAGTGGGTGGTTTTTTCATCGTGGTCGGTGGGATCACAGTATCCGCAGAGGAGACCTGCTGCCATAAACATTCCGCTTACAGCGCCGCAAACCTCTCTCATTCTGCCCATACCACCACCAAAAGACGAGGACAGCATTGCCGCCGTTCTTCTATCCATGCCATACTCCTCCGCAAAGACTATAAAAACCGACTGACTGCAATTATAGCCTGCTGCGAAAAGCTCTCCTGCAGCTTTTGAATATTCATCCAGTGTACGTTTTAATGTAATCTTGTCCATAGTATACTCCTTAAAGGTGTTTTTTAAAGAAATCACACTCACTCCTATTACAGATTTTAGCGGCTTCCGAACGTATATTACAGTGGAAAACATGCCACAGCATTTCGCTTTCATCACCGTATTCGTGATACTCAAATGGTACATCCTTTTCTGTGAGTGCTTCTGTCAGAAGATGCTGCTGATACCTGAGAAAGTCACCATTTGAAGTCATTATATAGGAAACAGGAAAATCAGCAGTTATAAACTCATATGGTCTACCCAAAAGCTTTTCCTCTTCGCCGTAGTCTGCACCAAGGATGGCTGAAATAAGTTCCTCACATTGTTCTTCACTCATTTTTTCGTCAATGCCTCTCATACCATCTTCAAGGTCGCAAACGCTACAATTGAGAACTGTCGCTTTGATTTTTACATCAGGCACACAGAGTCTAAGCTTTCCACGACACTGAGGGTTTATAAGAGCACAGGTGTACATGACTGCCATCTCACCACCGGCTGAGTCGCCGATAATGCCAAGTCTTTTAATATCGCCGCCATACTCTGCTATATTTGATGCTGTCCACTTCATTGCACTGTTTACATCCTGCAAATGCTCAGGATAGACTATCTGAGGAGTAAGACGATAGCTGAAGCTTACAACCACAAAGCCTTCCTTAGCAATCTCTGCACAATAGATGCGATACAAATCCTTGTCGCCGTAAACCCATCCACCGCCGTGTACGTTGAAAATAACAGGCAGCAGTCCCTCTCGCTTCTTAGGTCGAAGAACGTCCAGAACCTGCCACTTTTTATCCTCGCCATAAGCTATATCACTTACAACTTCCACCTCATCAGGCATTACAAGTCCCTCGTCACGTACTCTGTCACCATCCGCCATCATATTGTATAAAGCCTCACATATCTGCATTTTTTATCACTCCTGTCCCTATATGGGCTGATTTTAGATTCTCTGATTCGATGATGTCTGCTATCTCTTTCTGAACCAAAAGCATATCCTCGTGAAATTCCGATGCTGACATACGGTAAGCACCGTTGCCTAAAATAATAATCTGCTCTAGCCTATCCGATGTTGCCACTCGGACACGGTAGTCACGACTAAGCTCGTGGCTGACTCGTTCGATATAAGAATCGGCAGTTTCTGCTTCCTTTGTATATACAATGTGGATACTGCCCTTTGTCTCCAATGAACCGGGGTTTCCCTTTACTCTGTAGGCATCAAAAACAAGTATTATATCGCACCTGCGCACACCGTGGTAGTTTATAAGAAGCTCCGTAAGAGCGTGGCGGGCAGCTTCAAGGCTCTGGTCAGCTATCCTTTTAAGCTCGTCCCAAGCGAATATGATATTGTACCCGTCCACAAGAAGATACTCCTTGCCCACCTTCTGAGGCGTGATGTTTGTATATTCCTTAAGAGGTTCACGCTGAGTATGAAGTGCACTGCGCTCGTCACGCTGAATTTTGCCATAGGTACGCTCAAAAATCGCCATAAGCTCCTTATCTTCGGCAAGACTGCCGCTGTAGACTGACCTTGAATAAGACCTGGGAACATCACGTTCTTCTTTCTGTGCATAAAGCTCCTTGCGGTAAGGAATGTGCATATTCTTCGGAACCTCGTCCCATTTCACAAGATAGCCCGCACCATGGGCACAGAACACGGAATCAGCTGTATTGTTAATATCGCTGTCAGGGTCGTAGGCAATCTCCTTTATAATTCTGTCAGCACTGCGGCAGACATCATAGCCGTCGGGCATACAAGAAAGCCGTCCTCTGCCCTGGGTGTAGGCGGTAACCTCCGCTGTATAATCCTGCATAGCGGACACGGCACATTTGCCTGTCAGAATCGACATATCGCCTGCAACCTCAGGCCCTGTAAACTCTGCCTCCATCTGCTGTAAATCGGTTATAGCGCGTCCCACCTGCTCTGAGGGCAATTCTAATCTGAATGAGTAATACGGCTCTAAGAGAACGCTCTCTGTATTTCTGAGTCCTTGTCTCACAGCACGGTAAGTTGCCTGGCGAAAATCACCGCCCTCAGTGTGTTTAAGATGTGCTTTGCCTGAAACAAGCGTCAGCTTCATATCAGTTATAGGTGAGCCTGTGAGTACCCCTGCATGAGATTTCTCACGAAGATGGGTGAGAATAAGTCTCTGCCAGTTCTTGTCGAGAATTTCCTCACGGCAGTCTGCCTCAAACACCAGACCACTGCCTCTGGGAAGTGGCTCTAAGAGAATATGCACCTCGGCGTAATGTCTCAGGGGTTCGTAGTGTCCTACGCCCTCTACTGATGCGGCTATGGTTTCCTTATAAGCAATACTCCCCTTGTCAAAGGTCACAGCCATGCCGAAACGGTCGGCAATAATGCCAGTCAGCACCTCAAGCTGAACCGCACCCATAAGTTGTATCTGTATTTCCGAAAGACGGCTGTTCCATACAATGTGGAGCTGTGGATCTTCTTCTTCAAGGCGTCTGAGTTTTTCTATTGCCTTTACAGGGTCAACATCAGGCGGTGGTAGCAAACGGTAAGTCATAACGGGTGACAGAGTAGGCTTTTCTGACGATATCGCATTTCCCAGTCCCATACCGCACTGAGTTCTGCTCAGTCCAATCACCGTGCATACCATGCCTTTTTCTGCTTCATCTATAGTTTTAAATTTGCTACCTGAGTAAACGCGAATCTGATTTATCTTTTCGGTAAGTACGTTTCCATCCGAGAGCGTATAACTGAGCTGCTGACGAACTTTGAGACTGCCGCCGGTAATCTTCATATAGGTAAGCCTGTTTCCTTGGTCATCTTCGGAAATCTTGAAAACTCTTGCACCAAAATCAGAGGTGTACCGCATTTCCGCCGCATAAATCTGTATGTTGCCGAGAAGAGCGTCAATACCCTCATTCTTTCTGGCTGAACCAAATAAGCATGGAAATATTCGTCTGGTCATTACAGCTTCAGACAACTCCTCGTCTGTAATTTCACCATTTTCAAGAAAACTCTCCAGAAGCGCTTCATCGCAAAGTGCAGTCTGTTCAGAAAAGAGATCGTTTGATTTATCAGTAAAATCGGTGCAGGACGGGCTTAAACGCTCTTTAAGCTCCAAGAGAATGTTCTCCCTATCCCTGTCCGAAACATCCATCTTGTTTATAAAAATATATACAGGCACATCATAACGGGAAAGAAGTCTCCACAGAGTTTCAGTGTGACTCTGAACACCATCCGTACCGCTTATAACCAATATTGCCACATCTATAACCTGGAGTATACGTTCCATTTCTGTGGAGAAATCCACATGACCGGGAGTGTCAAGAAGTGTTATCTCCATCTCAGGCATACGAAGAATTGCCTGCTTTGAGAAAATAGTAATACCACGCTGTTTTTCAATGGAATGAGTATCAAGGAAAGTATCCCCATGGTCAACCCTGCCCTGCCGTCTTATCTCGCCACATCGGTAAAGCATCGCTTCGGAAAGAGTGGTCTTTCCTGAGTCTACGTGAGCGAGTATGCCTATGGTCAGCCGCTTCACAGGCTGTCACCGCCTTTGCTCTTTATTATTGCTTTTATTATAACATATCTGTCAGGCAATTACAATGACAAAATTTAATTAAAAGATTGCAAAAATGACCCGTCTTTTAAACGGGTCCTTTTTATATCAGTTGTTAGTTCGTTTGATTATAGAGTTCCAGCTCAAGTCAATTCCCGCGCTTCTGCTTGCGTAATACATAAGTATACAGGAAGCATCAGCCATGGTTATTTCACCGTCACCGTCAACGTCTGCGTTAAGGAATAGTTGCTCCTGCATCTTATCATAGTCCTCCCTATCGCCCTTATATTCAAAGACCGCTTCCATACCCGTGGCAAGCTTTGAATAGAAAGTAAGAACTGCCGCCGCATCTGCAATGTCAATCTTACCATTTCCATCTGCGTCACCTGTTACTATAATCGTTGTAGTAGTTGTGGTAGTTGTTGTGGTGGTAGTTGTTGTAGTTGTTGTCGTAGTGGTGGTTGTTGTGGTGGTAGTAGTTGTTGTAGTTGTTGTCGTAGTAGTTGGCTTTGGCATTGTCGTGGTGGTTGTAGTTGTTGTGGTTGTAGTTGTTGTGGTGGTTGTTGTTGTAGTGGTATTGGTTGGGAAACCTGAGGTCAATGAAGAACTGGGCTTTGTAATAGTAATTTTAGGCCTTGTTTTACTGGTGGTGGGTGTTGTAGTTTCAGTAGTGGTTATTGTGGTAGTGGTGGTTGTTGTAGTTGTAGATTCGGTGGTGGTCGTAGCAAACTTGGAAGTTGCTGTAGTGGTACTTGTAGTAGCGGGCGTTGTAGGGCCGACAGAAGAAACTGTTGTTTTCTTTGTAACGCTTGTGGTAGTTTTCGGAGCAGTTGAAGTGGTGGTAGTAGTAGTCTGTTCTGGTAGTGTGGGACCCACAAAGGATGTTGTGGTTACTGTAGTAGACGTGGTGGATTTTTCAGTTGTAAGAGTTGTTGTAGTGGTTTCAAGCTCGGTTTCAGTTACTGTAGTTAACGTGGTAGTATTTTCTGAAGATGTAGTAACTGGCTTTTTTGTAGTAGTAGTCAATGTGGTAGATTTGGTGATTGCAGCTGAATTGATAGTTGTAGTAGCTTTCATAGTAGTAGTTGTTGTTGTGGTTGTAGTTGTAGTGGTAGTTGTCTTTGTGGTAGTAGCAGTTGTAACGCCGTCCTTATAAGCATAAATATTGTACATTCCAAGGTCACTCTCAGAGAAACTCGTAAGCTTCAGGTAAACCGTTTCACCGGCGCTGTAGTTTCTCACATAGGATGTCTTAAACTTCTGCACCACAAATTTACCCATCATAATAGGATACTCAAGGTCATTTGCGTTGTACAAATCCGCAGCTAAAGTCAACTTCTCAGTCTGTCCGCTAGGTGCAATAAGGGAAATGCCATAATTTCCCGCTACCGGGGCAGCAAACTTATACCAATGTTCCTCCGTTGGGTCAGTTACTTCTGCGCTGAGCATTACCTCGTCAATATTACCAAGAAGCAGTTCACGACAACCGATGGGCTCTGTAGTGGTGGTTGTTGTGGTTGTAGTTGTAGTCGTTGTAGTGGTGGTTGTTGTGGTAACAACAGGTACTAGCTTAACATCTACACCATATCTGCCTGTATCGCTGCTCTGTACACCTTTAAGCTTCAAGTAAATTGTATCACCTGCGGAAAGGTCTATATACATGGCATTAGGTTCATCACTGTCCTTGGATATGTGAGTGTACTGAACATAATGATTATCTGTTAAATTCTTATAAAAGTATCCGTACATCTCAAAGTTACCTGCAATATATACGGTAAAAACATATTCTCCATTCTCGGGTGCGGTGAAGCTATACCAGTTCTCGCCTCCGGGTTTCAAACGGTTTATATCATAATCGTCATCCAAGAAAAGCTCCTCAATATTTATAGTAGTGGTGGTTACAGTTGTGTTGGTAGTTGTAGTAGTTGTAGTAGTTGTTGTGGTAATCATGGTAGTTGTGGTCATTGGAGGAACATAGTCGCCTACAATAATACTGATATAGCCCGTTACAAGCTTTGGACCTCTTCCTCGCTCAAAGTAGTTTGCCTCATACTCTCTTGACCATACCCAGTTATAATTTCCCTCAGCGTCCTGTACACTTTCCGTATAAATGGGAAAATCATAGTAGTACACACCCTTAGCTTCGTCAATCTTCTTTTCCAGCCCATACTCCACAGCTACCGACTCAACGGTCTCAGCGTCGGCAACATCATACATTGCACCGTAAACCATATCCCCCATAAGTGGATCAGACATAGCATCTGAGTCATGATAAATAGCAAAGCTAAGCTCATCTCCGCTGAAGCTTATTGATGGTTTTGCGCCGTCCTGATTCACAATATAGGTTTCTGCATAAGGCTTACCGTTTGATGATATGTAAAGCGATACGACCTTTTCCGTTGCCTCTCCCAGATAGTACTTACCCTTGACAACCCAGAAACCTGTATAGTCATTATACACTCTCAAACCAATAACTGCCTTGTCACTGCCCGGGTAAACATATTTATCAGTGGGGTATTCATAGTCCTCGTCAAGAGATGCGCCCTCCATTCTCAGTGCAAACTCGTCATTTACCTGATCGGTAGTTGTATAGGTCGTGGTTGTTTCAGTTGTAGTAACATTTGTAATCGCTGTTGTAGTAACACTTTCGATTTCTCCTACAACAATATCCACGTAGCCTGTTTCAACTACAATTTTATCATCGTTTTCAAAGAGATTGTACTCATCTATATCAGCCCATATCCAGTTATAGGTTCCGTTTTCATCGCTTACAGGGTCGGCATAAATTGGAAATGAGTAGTAGTAAACCCCCTCCGCCTCGTCCTTTTTCTTTTCAAGACCATATTTCTTCGCAACTGCGATAACGGTTTCCCTATCTGCTACATCATAAGATATACCAAATACCGCACCGTCACCTAAAGGATTTGAATAGTGAATATCCTGGAAGTAGACCATGTAGAGATTCTTGTCTTCGTTAAACTCCATCTCCGCCAGCTGATCTTCAATTCCCTTGACAAAAGGAAGATAATAAGGCTTTCCTGCACTATCAGTCCATAACGTGAGAACTTCACTTGCCGCATCACTCAACGTATATTGACCTTTTGTGTACCAGAAGCCGTTCTTGTCATTATTCACAGTCAGTGCCAGCATTGCCTTATCACTCTCGGGATAGATGTACTTTCCCTCTATGGCTTCAAAGCCCTCATCAAAGCTGTAGCCATCAATGGACAAACTGATTCTGTCGGAATTATATAGAGTTGTGGTTGTAAAAGTTGTATTTGACGGACCCGCAGAGCTGATTGTTGTTATCTTAGTTGATGATGAAGAAGCAGTTTTTCCAGTAGTTGTAGTTGTAATTTTAGTTGTAGTTTTTTTGTTTGTGGGTACTCTTTTGCTTGTAGTGTGAGCGGTAGTTTTTCTTTTTGTGGTGGTGGTTGCAGTAGTTGTTATTGTAGTGGTGGTTGCAATTGTGGTGTCAGTCTGCTTAGGCTCGGAAACCTCAATTGTATAAGTATCGTTATAATATGTTTCTGATGGTCCTATCCTTATAAAGATAGTCTCACCCTCTGTCAGTTCATAAGAGAAAAGCACACCTACATTCTCAAAATTATAATCAAAGAAATAATCACTGTCGGGGTCGTTGGTGTAGTACATATCAATGCGAGCATTCTCACCCGCTTCAGCTTCAAACTCATGAACACCGCTTATCTCGGCTGTGAATATGTACCAGTCATAGGAACCATTTGTTATAGTGCCTGAGTGCTGTGTATCAGGCAGAAGTTTTTCATAGGCAATATTTGATTTATCATATACCTTTATGGAATAGTCACCTACAGCAGTATCGGTTTTGCCCTTGACCAATAAATCTACTCGCTGATTCTCTTCTAGATCGCAGGTTATACTTATATTTCCACCGTCCTTGTCATAATAGTTTTCCCTATATGGATATTCGCTGATATATACTTGAAGTTCACAGTATAGGTTTGCTCCGCCGGTTGTTTCAAAGGTAAAAGTGCCATCATATGGTGCATAGAATTCATATAAAACAAAAGTTTCCGGCTGGATTGAACCAATCTCCCATTCATCCTTCTGAAGCATTTTTCTTTCATAGCCGCCTTTATGAACGGCAAACACCATGTACATCTCGCAACCCGCATCCTGACAATTCTCACCCAGGGAAACAATCTCGCCCTCAAGAAAAGTCTTTTGATAGAACGTATAGCAGTGATCCATAGCAGCTTCATTCAATGCTTCGGACGAAACGCCCTCGTCGATTTTTTTCCAGTCATCAAGCCACTCAGGACAATGGATCATATTATCATCCATAGCAACAAAGACATCAATATCACGCCCTGCCACAAAGGTTGCAAGCTCCCCTGTGTATGTAGCAGAGTCGGAATTTGTACGAAGAAATTCCACATATCCATCATCCAGAAAATCACTATAGCTGTAAAAAAGCTGTTGACTGTCAGTATAGACATTTGGATTTTCCGCAGCAAAAGGTCTGTTCAAAACCTCCCATTCCCATTCATTGTTGTCATTAACGTTGTTTACATTAAGCTGTGTTATATACCTGGAAGCCTTACGGGTTACAACGCACACACTATCAAGATTTACAACATCACAATTCATACCCAACACCGTCACTGAAAGTTCAGTGCTAATTCTCGGACCTGTTGATGCACCAAGATCCCATCCAATAATAACCATGTTTTCACTTGCGGAAGCATAGTCGGAATAAGATACCATATCATCAATCCTATCGTCCAAGAAACTGAAATAGTACCATGCATCAATGGTTTCTGTCTCCGTAGTTGAAATTGTCGCTTCAACACTGATAATCTCCTCATCCTCGGGAATATTCATGTAAGGTAGGAAATTAAACGTTGCGAGAAATGGAGTATTATTGTCAAAGGATTCGCTGAACGGTCTTATGTATTTCTTTGTACCGTCACCGTTGTCAATACATACAACCTCTGGCTGAACAGTCTTTGACTCAGTATAAATTTCTAAATTACTTATAACAACATAGGATACATCGGAATACCGATTACCTATACTCATAAACGTTGTTATGTTGTCTGCCTCGGTTTCCTCAGGAATCCATACCAGTCTGCCGCTTCCATCAGTACATTCAACAGTCAGGTCGTAGCTTTCCACATCATCACCGCCATAAGCAATGCTAATATTAGCCGAAAAATCATCGGCTTCATCTGAGCTGACATCTGCCTGAACACAGGTAATACGCTCGTCATCACCTATTCCCAAGTCTGCAATGCCGATAGAAAAGCTATCTGTAATTGATACACCCTCGGAGTAATTTAGAGTTTCATTTGTCTCTATCCGATAAAGCGTCGAACCGTTATCCATATCGGTTCTAGTAACGCTTCCCAAAGCCTCGACTTCTACAGTACCATATAACGGAGCAGAGGTAACTGCAACCACAGCCGCCGCCATAATTGAGAATACTCTCTTAAATAGTCCTTTTTTAATGCTCATATATAATTCTCCTCATTATTTTTTATGCCGCCTCATTGCAACATCCAACTGCATTAATTATAGCATATTATCATAAATTTTACAAGTAAATGGAATTAGTTTATAAAAATCTTACAAACATCCGACATCAGATTCACATGTTTTAAGAAATGACATCATGTACTTGCAAATAGGTTCACGGATATTGCAAAAAGCATTCTCTCACCTCTTGAAATGCAGCCAGCAATGTGTTATAATATAAAAAATATCAACAGTCATGGAGGAATCTGCATGAACCCGCACATGAGAATAGGAATTTTTGCAGGCAAGGTATACAGAGACATCAATCAGCAGCAGATACAAGGCATACTGAAACTCGCTTATAGCTTGGGATACAGTGCCAGTGTTTTCACCCTCAATGAAGAATATTATGATGAAAAAACCGATAAAGGCGCATACAATATCTTTAATATAGTAAATTTCAGCAAGCTTGACGGTATAATATATCTTCCGAATACATTTTCATCCAACCAGTGCAGAAAACACGTTGAAAACTTTCTAGACAGAAATTGCCATCTTCCCATAGTCTGCACAGACACGGAATCTGAAAACTACATTTCTGTCTGGACTGATGACCGCAGTGAAATTGCCGAGGTTGTCTCCCATCTGATAGAGAAACACAACTGTAAAAGAATAATGTTCCTTACAGGTCGTGATGATATGTACAGCGCACATCAGCGACTTGCAGGCTACAAGGACGCCATGGACAACGCCGGACTTTCCTACTCCGACGAGGACATTCGCTTCGGTGATTACTGGGTCTACTCGGGAAATATGCTGGGAAAGGATATAGGTGAAGGTCGGGTTGCCATGCCCGACGCTGTAGCCTGTGCGAATGACTGTATGGCTATCTCTCTGTGCGACACTCTCAGAAAATACGGTATACGAGTCCCCGAGGATATTCTCATAACCGGCTACGACGGTACTGAAGCCGCAGCTCTTCACTCCCCCATCATCACCACCTACCACAGTTCATGGGAGCAATTAGGTACAAGAACAATGCAGGTACTTTACAAGGAGATGACAGGTAAAAGCACCCCTGAAACAGATTCACGCTGCTGCGAACTTATCTGCGGTGAAAGCTGCGGATGTACCGCACCTAAGCACAGTCCTTACCTGGTAAACTTCAACTACGAAAAATTCGAGGGGGACTACCAGGACAGCAGCATTTCTACTACACTGCTGTCTGCCAAAACATATCGGGATTTTATCGTGCAACTCTACTCACTGCTACCATACTTTCTGACTAATAGTTGCGTTATTGAGCCAAATGACGATATTAAAAACATTCACTACTGTCTATGCCTGTGCGAGGACTGGCGGCAGAATAAACTTGATGGCTATAAGGACACTTACCGCACACAGGGCTATTCAAAGCGTATCTTAGCTACAGACAAGCTTGACCCACATGTGGTCTTTGATGCAGATGACATGCTTCCGCCTCATATACTCAGCATGACACCGTCTGTTACATACTTCTCACCATGCCATTTCAGTGACCGATGCTTCGGCTACAATACAATCACCTTTCCAGGGCAGACATGTACCTTTGATCTGCGCTATCTGCGTCTGTGTCGTGAGGTAAACAACGGTCTCGCATTCCTTGTAATTCAGGACGAGCTGAAAGGACTCGCCTACAGCAGCCACGTTGCACGAAGCCGTGACCTGCTTACAGGTCTCTATAACCTGGAAAGCTTTCCTCAAATATGGGAAGACATAAAGGAAACCGCAACTATGGCTGACGAGGAAATTTTCATGACAGCTATTTCCGTAAGAGGACTCCAGACTCTTCTGGAACTTAGCGGTACAAGAGAAAAGGAAATGTTTATCGTATCATTTTCAGAAATGCTTATGAAATGCTGTGACGGTCATGTTAAGTTCTTCCGAATCGGTGACGGGGATTTTGCTATTATAGGCTCAGGTGACAATGCTGCTGATATAATTGAATCCGTTTCCGCTGAGATTAATAACCGTTTCATAGAGCTTGATGATATTTCCAACTTATCAGGCTCCATCCATATAAGCCACCGTTCCTGTACTATCGAACGCAACGGCATACCTCTTTCCGATGTCGCAAGGAAACAGCTTCTTAACCTGATAGATGCTTTTAATGATGACCAAACCACACGTACAGAACAGATATACTTCAAAGAGCTGGTTGTACTGCGAAGAGAGATTTTTGAATTTCCCGAAAGGGAATGGAGTCTGAGTACATGCTGCGACAAGCTAAGTATCAGCAATAATTACTTCCAGAAAATCTACAAGCGCACCTTTGGCGTTACCTGTATGCATGACATACAGAAGAGTAAGCTTGACTATGCAAAAAAGCTACTCACCCACACCAATGATACCCTCCAGATAATCGCTGAACGTTGTGGCTACAACTACTCCCACTTCATGCGTATGTTCAAAAAAGAAACTGGCATCACTCCCACTCAATACCGAAGCGGAAAGAATAAAAACTTCTAAATAACAAAACGGGACAGCTCACTTTGAACTGTCCCGTATACTTTTGTGCTTTAATCTTGAACTGATGCAGGGGTAGTGGTGGCTGACTGAGTAGTGGATGGTACATCAATCAGAATTGATGAATCCGATGAAACCACACTGGGATATTTGCCATCCCACTTCTGAATCTGCTGATATGTAAGAATATTGCCATTGAGGGATGCGTTGATTTTGTCGTTGGCTTCAGCCTCTGCCTCTGCCTTTTTAAGCTGTGCCGCAGCAGCTGCTTCCGCTTCAATAATCTGCTTCTTTGCATCAGCCTCCGCTTCCATAATCTGCTGTTCTTTTTCAGTCTGAGCCTTAAGGTAGTTCTGCTCAGCTACCTGCTTCTGCTCGATAGCCATATTGAATTCCTCGGAGAACTCAAAATTCACAATGTTGAACTTGTCAATGATAACACCGTATTCAGATACCTTTTCAGTAAGGGCAGAGGCGATTTTATCGCCCACCGCTGTACGCTTTGTAATAAGCTCTTCTGCTGTGTACTGGGCAGAAACCGATTTAACAGCCTCCTGAATTGCAGGTTGAAGAACGGTATCCTGATACTGTTCACCGATTGTACTGTAAATTTCAGCAGCAGAATCGCTAGTGATATGGAAATTTACGGCAACTGCGCTTGATACGGTCTGAAGATCCTTGGAAACGCTGTTGGATTCAACCTCGCACTTCTGGATTTTGTTATTAATCATAATAACATCCTGGACGAAAGGAGCCTTGAAGTGGAAACCGCTATCCAGAGCACGGTCACTTACCTTACCCAGTGTCACAACAACGCCTGAGTTACCTGCGGGAACGATGGTGAAAGAGCACAGTGCAAGAACTGCTACAATTAATACTATTATACCGACGGTTATTAAAGCTCCTGCCTTTGATTTTTTCATAATAATTACCTCTCATTGTTATTTTACAAAATATTACAGGTTTCGCCTGCTGACGAAATTATAGCATATTTTTCATGGTTTGTCAACAACTGAAAACGCAACAAAAAATCGGCGCAGACAAAAGTCCACGCCGAATCAGGCATATTTGCTTTAATCTATAAAATTATCACTAATTAAAGATAGGTCAGGAACTGTGTACACAGTACAACCAATACCAGTGAAATGGGGTATGTTGCAGCATATGCAGAAGCAACATTAGGTGTACCGGTAGAGCTGATAAGTGAACCCAGAGCAGGTGTACTTGTCATACCACCTGTGATAGAACCCAGGTTGTTTAAGAGGCTGAGTTTCAGAACATACTTTGCTACGAAGAAGCCAACGAACATAGGAATAATTGTCATCAGTGCGCCCCATACGAAAAGCAGAGGACCATATTCAGACAGTGTAGCAACGAAGCCTGAACCGCCATCAATACCGGCACCAATCAGGAAGAGTACCAGACCCAGCTCCTGGAAGATGTTAAGCATATGCTCATTAACCTTGAGACTGAGCTTGCCGATTCTTCCGAAGTGACCGAAAATCAGACCCATAATCAGAGGACCGCCTGTTGTACCGAGGTTGAATGAATTACCGCCGCCAAGTGGAATGTTTATTGATCCCAGCAGCAAACCGAGCATGATAACCAGTGCGAAAGAACCCAGACCGAACTTGTCCATCTCGAAAAGCTTCATCTTCTTGTCAGCATCAGCATCACCACTGTCAACTACAACAAGCTTAGCACGTTCCTCATCCATATTAGCCTTAAGCACCTTAGGTACAATCTGTACGAAAAGTACAACGCCGATAACGCCAAAAGGATATGCAACTGCGAGACCAACAGAAATTTGCTTATACTGTTCAGCAGAAATGACGCCTTCCAGCGCACCCTGTGCAGCTGCAAATGCAGGTGTGCTTGTAAGAGAACCAGCCATCAGACCTGTTGCCATAGCAGAATTCATACCGGGAACAAGCAAGATAACCAGTGCACATACTGCTGCACCTGTGAGAATTATAACTGCGCCCAATAAAACATAGGACTTAGCGTTCTTCTTCAAATTCTTGAAGAAGCTAGGACCGGCAATCAGACCAACAGAGGTTACAAAGAGTACAAGACCCAGATTCTGTAACAAGCTCATGTAACTTGAAATTGTACCCGCACTTTCAGCCCATGCACCACCCTCGCCTGTCATAACACCATTGAAATGACCTGCAAACAGAGCTGCCAGGAAGATTGCTGCTGTACCAAGGGAAACACCCTTGACTGTAATTTTACCAATGAGATAGCCGACTACGATGATGGCAAATACAAAAAACAGAACGATTGCCATAGCCTTCATATTGAAGATATACGTACCGGCAGCATCGAGAAATTGAAACTTCATACCTTTTCTCCTTTTCATTTTTTCTCAGGGCGTATCGGAAAACGCAGCATAAAAACGCTTTCCGATACGTCCTGCCCAAAGATTGCGGCTTCTGCCTGAAAAAGCCTTTGAAATTATATCATAACTTCCGAAAATTGTCAATATAGATATACCCGCATTACCCGAAAAATCGGTACTTTCTTTAGTTTTCACCTTAATGCGGTATAAAGTATTGTTACTTCTGTGAAATGACATTATTCATTCCATGTGTAAACTTTCCATTATTTCAATAAAAAATCACATAAAATACAAAAAAGCCCTTTTCAATTCAAAAAATATGTGGTATAATAATATATGAGTAATAGTGCTTTATAGAAAGGAGATGTGCATTTTGTCAAAAAAAGACAAAACACGGCAGCAGATAAACGCTGACGAAAGACGTAAAAGAAAGAGGAAAAGAGCTTTCCGCAAATTTCTTGACAGAACAGCGGCTCTACTTTTGTTTGTATTATTTGCGGCAGCGGTAGCATATCCACTTGTTACAGGCATGAAGATAGTTGAACCGTTTACAGGTGAAACTATGCTCACCACCGATAACAGCAATAAAGATTCTAAAGCTACCGACACACCTACAGACCCTCCCGCAGAATCTCTCTACGAAACCATTACTCTTAATAATGATGATATTCACAAGGGAGAGCTTATTCTTGTAAATCACGATTACGCCTTTGTGGGTGATGATGATACTGAGATAACATCCCTTTTTGATGTTAAAACCGATTCATACAGTGTAAGCGGTATGGACATAAGCCTGCAAAGTGCGGCAATTGAACCGCTGAATAGTCTCCTTGATGATTTCTGCACCGAATCGGGACATAACGATATTCTCATAATTGACGGTTTCCGTACATTAGAGAAACAGCAAGAGCTTTACGATGCTGACCTGGAGCTTACAGGGCTTGATACTTCAACTTTAGTCGCACTTCCCGGACACAGCGAGCATGAATCAGGCTACGCCCTTGACTTCACTCTCTTCTTCTCCGATGGAAGCTCAGGTGAATACGACGGTACAGGTGACTACGAGTGGATTGACAACCACTGCGCTGAATACGGCTATATTCTCCGTTACCCTGCCGATAAAACTGAAATCACCAAAATTCAGTATGAATCATGGCACTACCGCTATGTAGGAAAGCCCCATGCCTACTACATCATGCAGCGTGGAATCTGCCTTGAAGAATATATTAGCGAGCTGAAAGACTACACCATCGAAAAGCCACTTGAAATCGTTGATCACGATGGCTCAGCGTATGCTGTTTACTATGTTCCGGCTGAGACTGATAAAACTGTAACCTATGCACCCATTCTTCCCGATAAGCCCTACACTGTATCAGGCAACAACGCTGACGGCTTTATTATCACAGTCAATCTGGAAGAGAAGCGTGAAGTCGTATCCTATACAAAGCCTGTCGAAGAGGTTACAGGCATCACAACCGATGTATATGGGAACGTAATCACATCAAAAATTAATGATAATACAGCGGCAACAACCACAACTACGGTGTACGCTGTAGGATAAAATTTTTACAAATAAAAGGGAGTGCTTTATCATGGAAAATGAAACAAAAACACCGGACATCAAGAAGAGCATTATCGCTGAATTCAAGGAATTTATTTCCAAGGGCAATGTACTGGACATGGCTGTAGGTCTCATCACCGGCAGCGCATTCACAGCAATTGTTACGTCATTGGTAAATGACATCTTCACCCCCCTCATTGGTATCATTATCGGTGGTATCGGCTTTGCTGACATGACAATCACCGTTGGCTCTGCACATCTTGCAATCGGTCTTTTCATTCAGGCAGTTCTCAATTTCCTGCTGACTGCTATCTGTGTATTTATAGTAGTTAAGGTTGTAAACCGCTTTCGCCGCAAGAAGCCCGCTACACCGCCTGCTGCACCTTCTAAGGAAGAAGTTCTCCTCACAGAGATACGTGACTTGCTGAAGGAGCAGAACAAGAAGTAAGCTTTTTCTCTTTACTGTTCTACATAATTTGTAAACGCCGTCCTTTTTAGGGCGGCGTTTCTCTCAGTAAAATCCAGCGGTGCAATATAAATGCAAATGATAGCTTTTCACCCGTCACGGTAGACAAAACATAGCAGTAGGAATTCATGGCATCGCTCTCAGCACAACTATAAATTACTGCGAAAAAGCCTGAGAAGCGTATCGTTTCTCAGGCTTAAATTTTTTCTTTTGTAATCATCACTAGTAGGCAACCGGTTTCAAGGCTTACCTCTGCATATGGTGCGGTTATGTGATTGCTAACTCCAATTGGAAAATCGCCTGTAATCACAGCATTTTCAAGGGGATACTCTACACCCTTTTCCGTAACTCCTGTACATTTACCGTTAAAGGCAAAAACAGAAAAATATCCTTCACTTTTTTCGTAATATCTCACTGTACCATCGGTCTGAAGCCATATACAACTGTCTGAAGCAATTATTGAAGCTCGCATTCCACTCGTTTCCAGAAAGAGAAGTGTTTGGAGATTTGCAATGGTGTGGTCAAGTCTGCCGCCTAGTGCACCGTAAATCCGCACTTTGTCAAACCCCATATCCAATGCCTGCTTTGCTGCAAGCATCGTATCAGTATAGTCCTTGCGAATCGGATACTCCAGGATATCGGTATCAATTGGCTTTTTGACGGCAGAATCAAAGTCCCCGATTACAAGATTAGGACTAAGACCAAAACGAAGAGCATGATCGTAACCCCTGTCTGCGCAGATTATATAGGCGTTCTCTGGAATCAAAACAAGCTCTTCTCCGCAGTCACCGCCTGCGATTATAGCGCAGATGCCACTCATTTCTCCCAGTCCTTTCGCTTCTTAGCCTCATCATACATCACCTTATAGGACTCATGACGGCTTCTCTCGATATGACCATCATTTACAGCTTCTACCACAGCACAGCCCTTTTCACAGATATGTGCGCAATCAGAGAACATGCATTTACCCATGTAAGGCTCAAACTCAGGAAAGCAACCTGCAAGCTCTTCCTTTTTGATAACAGCATACTGTTCGGTTTCAAAGGTTGAAAAGCCTGGCGTATCGGCGATGTAACCGTCATGTATTGGATAAAGCGTAACCTGACGTGTTGTATGTCTGCCTCGTCCCAGATGCTCGCTGATTTCGTTTACCTGAAGTGCAAGCTCAGGTGCGATTGCATTTAAAAGCGTACTCTTACCGACGCCTGAGTTCCCCGTAAATGCGCTGATTTTATCTGATATGAGACTTTTTACCCTTTCTACGGTTTCAGGGTTTTCATAGTCAATGGATATAATGGGAAGCTCTGCTCCGGCATAGACACGTCTAATGTCCTCGTCGGATTTAAGGTCTATTTTAGTGAGGACAAGCACAGGCTCAATGCCCTTATAGCGTGCAACTGCTATAAACTTATCGAGAAGCTGATAGTTTGGTACAGGCTTGCACATAGATACTACAAAGAAGATACGATCAAGGTTTGCCAGCGGCGGACGAATTATACTATTACGCCGCTTCTGAATCTCCTCAATAACACCATCTCTGCACACCACAACATCACCGGCACAAGGTGAAATTCCCATTTTTCGGAACACGCCCCTTGCTTTGCACTTTATTGTGCCGTCCTCGGTTTCAATCGTATAGAGTCCGCCTACGCAGGACAGAATTCTGCCCTGCACAGACGGATTTTCAATCTTATTCATGCGCCCACCTTTACGCTGCCGGCACTCCAGCCGGATCATCAATATACGATGTAACGGTTACTGTTTCCACAGGTGGCTGAGTTGGCGGCTCGGTTGTAGGTGTAACGGTTACAGCTGCAAAGGCTGCGTCAATGCTTTCGGATACAGCGGTAAATGAACCGGTTCCGAAGTTAAAAGTGTATGTGCCCATACGTGCACTCTGTCCTGACTGAGTACCTGTAACAGATACAACAACCTGCTTTGTACCTCTGCCGGGGACGTTGGAGATAATCATGCCATTTACGCTTTCAGCAATAAAGACAGTGGATTCAACGATTTCACCGTCAATAGAGAAATCCAGTGTATATCTGCCCTTGGCAATAGATGGCAGATAGAGACCAAATGCAACCTCACCTTCGGGTGCAACGCCGTTACTTACCTTAACAGGAATTTCTGTGCCGGATATTACTATTTCACCCGCTTCAATTCCCTGTTCCAGAATCATACCCTCTGGCTCTTCTGAGTCAACCTCTTCAATAGCAAGCTTCAGATTGAGGTGTGCAAGTTCAATCTCAACTTCTTCCATGGTCTTACCTGCAAGCTTGGGCACCTTTACCTCGTCTACAGCAATACCTGTGCTTACATAGAGTACAATAGTCTTGCCTGCCTCGACTTCTGTACCTGCCTTAGGCTCAGTGCGCATCGCAAAGCCTTTTTCAATACCAGCATCCATAGTGCTCTCTTCTGATACTTTACGGACAGTGAAACCCAGAGCTTCCAGAGCCGCTACCGCTTCACTCTCAGGCATATTTTCAACATCAGGAATTGGATTCCGCTGAGTACCAAGGCTTACTGCAACTGCCACACGAACACGACCGTCTGCATCCTGCTCATACTCCTTGCCTGCGGTAAGACTTTGGTCATAAATAACACCCTCTGCATATTGGTCACTGTAGGTTTCCTTTTCAACGTTCAGTACAAGGCTGTCCTCATAGATAGTTACGGCGTCCTCATAAGGCATACCGATAAGGTCAGGTATGGTCGTCATCTTTTCACTTCCGGGACGCCATGCACCTGCTATAATCGCTACAACAATTACCGCACAGATTACAACTACAACAATAGTTACAGATGTAAGGATAGGCACCAGCATAGACTTCTGTTTCTGCGGCTCGTCCTCATATTCATCATAATCGTCGTACTCGTCCTCGTAGTCATCATACTGAGGATCAGGCTGTCTCTGACCTCTGGGAACAGGCGGTACGGATTCACGCTGAGGTGCGGGAGCATACTGTCTCTGCTGCTGAACGGGAACTCTGTAGTAACCGAAAACAATCTGGTTATTACCCTTAAAAGCCTCAATATCCTGAATCATATCAGTGGCTGTCTGGTAACGTACCTCTGCGTCCTTTTCCATGGCATGCATAATGATTTCCTCCAGACCGGAAGGAATATTTGGGTTTATATCACGTGGACGGCGGGCGACGTTCTGCATATGCATAACTGCAATGGAAATAGGATTATCGGTATCAAAAGGCTTTTGTCCTGTGAGCATTTCGTAGAACATTACACCAACGGAATAAATGTCGCTCTTCTCATCGGTAACGTCGCCTCTTGCCTGTTCAGGACTGATATAGTGTACAGTGCCGATTGCCTGATCGGTGGCAGTCATGCTCTCCTCACGGGCGAATTTCGCAATTCCAAAGTCCATGACTTTGATGGTACCATCGTTGAGAAGCATAATATTCTGAGGCTTAATGTCACGATGTACAATACCACGGTTATGAGCTGTCTGAAGCGCACGGAGAATCTGAATGATAAAGTGAACTGCATCCTTCCAGTTGAGGACACGTTCGCTGTCGATGTAGTCTTTAAGAGTGATTCCGTCAATATACTCCATAGCTATATACTGAATCTTCTCGGAAAAGCACATATCGTAAACCTTTACGATATTGGGATGAGACAGCACAGCAATAGCCTTTGACTCATTTCTGAAACGACGCTGAAACTCTTCATTATCAGAAAACTGCTTTCTGAGAATTTTTACTGCAACGGTTTTATTATCAAGAACGTCATGAGCCTTGTAAACTTCAGCCATGCCACCCTCACCAATAAGCTCGGTAATTTCGTATCTGCCGTCAAGACGGCTCCCGATGAATTTATCCATTTCTTCCTCCTGATTTATATTAATCCGTAACAATTGCTGCGGACACATTGTCTCTTCCGCCTGTCTTGAGTGCCATATCAATAAGTGCTTTTACCTTTTCCTTAGGGGTTGCATCCTGCTCAAGCACGTGGGACAACTCCCCGTTGCCACAATAGCCCGACAAACCATCTGAGCAGAGCATAACCTGAAAGCTCTCACTTCGCTTTTCAATACGGAAAAAGTCAGGTCGCACCGTTCTCTCCGCACCTACTGCACGGGTAAGCATATGCCTCTGAGGATGGTTTGCCATCTCCTCAGGAGTAATTCTGCCACGTTCAAGAAGCATATTTACTACAGTATGGTCAGTGGTAATCTGCTTTAAAACGCCATCTGAGAAATAGTAGGCTCTGCTGTCACCTACATTTACAACTGATATGGACGTATCATCAAGGAAGGCTGCAACACAGGTTGTACCCATACCGAAATTTTTATAGCTAATTCTTGCGGTAGTATATATCACGCTGTTTGCCGCCGATACTGATGAAATCATAAGATTTCTCAGTGCATGAGCATCCATATTATCACGATAGGACTTTCTGAAATGAGTGAAAAACTCCTCCTCGGCTATACGGCTTGCCTCCTGACCAGAGCGCTCCCCGCCCATGCCGTCAAAAACCGCAGCAAGTATGCATTCGCCAAATTTCTCTATTCTCACCTTGTCCTGATTCTCATCGCGTACACAACCGATATGTGTAGCCGCTGCATATTGCATTTCCGTTCACCTCCGTATGGATTCCTCCTGCGCCTTTCTGCGCAACTGACCGCAGGCAGCCTCAATGTCACTGCCAAGGGTTCTTCGTACTGTTGCATTTATACCAAGCTCTGTCAGTACACGCTGAAAAAGCTCTGCTGTCTTACGTCTGCCTCTATAGCTTCGCTCAGCTATGGAATTTACAGGAATGAGGTTTACGTGGCAGTTTATGCCGCAAACTAGCGCCGCCAGAGCTTTTGCGTCCTGCTCTGCACTGTTTATTCCCTCGATTACCGCATATTCAAAGGTAACTCGCCTACCTGTAACCTTTATGTAGTGTTTGCAGGCTTCAAGTACCTCTGCTATCTTATATCTCTTGTTTACAGGCATAATCTCACTGCGCTTATCGTCACTGGGACTATGAAGCGACAAAGATAAAGTTACACCCGAAACGTCCTCCGAGAGCCTATATATATTAGGAACAATACCGCATGTAGAAAGAGTAACATGACGTAGACTCATGTTTCTGCCCTCCTTTGCGGAGAGTATCTTCAGAAAATCTATTACATTTTCGTAATTGTCAAGAGGTTCGCCTATGCCCATGAGAACAATGCTGTCAATATGCCGTCCCATGTCACGCTCCGCCTCGTAAATTTGGAGAAGAATTTCACCCGCTGCAAGGTTTCTCACAAAACCCGCAATGGTGGATGCACAGAACTTACAACCCATACGACAGCCTACCTGGGTGGACACGCATAAACTTACGCCGTGGTGATATTCCATCCATACAGTTTCCACGTAATTTCCATCGGGAAGCTCATACAAATATTTTACCGTATCATCTATAGCAGATGCAAGCCTTTTTACAACTTTTAGTCTGTTTATACAAAATTTTCTTTCCAAGCTCTCACGAAATGGTAAAGATAACGTAGTCATTTCGCTGAATGAGGTAACTTTTTTCTCGTGAAGCCATGAGAAAATTTGTTTTGCACGGAATTTCGGCTCGCCAATGAGCAGAATCTCTTCAAGAAGCTGTTCATAGGTTAATGATAAAATATCAATCCTTTCCATTTTTCCTCCATTATTTTATACGTTTCAGCTTTGCCATAAAGAAACCGTCTGTGCCCATTACTTCTGGGAGAAGTGTTACCATGGGCTGTGCCATGATTCCCCCCATATGGGGCAAAAGCGGTGCTTCCTCAAACTCCGGATGCTTTTCAAGAAATGCCTCTACAACATCCTCGTTTTCCTCACGAAAAACAGTACAGGTTGAGTAGATAAGTTCGCCGCCTATTTTCACGTATCTTGCTGCGTTTTCAAGAATAGCTGCCTGAATATTAGGTAAACCCTGAAGTTCCTCCTCACTCTTATAGCGTATCTCCGGCTTGCGGCGTATAACACCGAAACCGGAGCATGGTACATCACACAGAACGCGATCTGCCTGAGGAAGACTTGCATTATAGACAGAAGCGTTCCCTGCCCGCGCCTTTATACAGGTAAGATGAAGTCTCTCTGCACCCTTTGCAATAAGTCCTGCTCGCTGCTCTTGTAGGTCAAAGGCGTAGATTTCGCCCTTATTTTCCATGTATTCAGCTATGGAAAAGGTTTTGCCGCCGGGTGCAGCGCACATATCAAGCACTGTCATACCGGACTCGGCACATAGTGCCATGGCACAGAGCTGTGAGGCACCGTCCTGTACATGGAAGAGTCCCTTTTCAAAAGCCTTGTTTTTGCGGATATTTCCACCTTTTTTCAGAATATACGCACCCTCTATAAATGGGTGCTTCGTGGGTTCAAACTCAGAAAGTGCACTAAGAAGTTCACCTTCTGAAGCAACCAAAGGATTTAGTTTAACCGTCAGTGGTGGAGGACAAAGTGCATCCTCAAAGAATGCATTTGCTTTCGCTTCGCCGTATTTTTCATGCATACGTTTTACAAGCCACACAGGCACTGAGTACCTGACCGATGCAGCTTGCACACTATCCTCAGGATAGGTTATCTCTTTGCCGTCACGTATAAAGCCCCTTAGAACTGCGTTCACAAATCCTGATGCACTGGTTTTACGGCATTTTTTTGTAAGCTTTACACTCTCGCTTACCGCTGCATTATCAGGAATCTGCTCCATGTAGAGGAGCTGGTAGAGACCTGTTCTCAGAATCTGCACTACAACACAATCAAGCTTATTTACAGGTTTTTTGCTGTATTTGCCGATGATATAATCAAGGAGAATTTTTCTCTCCAGGGTGCCATAATAAAGAGCAGCACAAAGACGTTTGTCTCTCGCATCAAGGTCAGACCTTTCTAGCGCACTGTCCAGGAGAATATTTGAATAACCACCGTTCTTTTCTGTCTGTTCAAGCAGTGCTACTGCCAGCTTTCTTCCACTCATTTTCTTTTGTTACCTGCAATGGCAAGAAGTCTTATAAGCTGGAGAATTGCATTGGCTACAGCTGCCACATAGGTGAGAGCTGCAGCTCTCAACACCTTTCCCGCAGAGGAAAGCTCATCGCCGTCAAGAATATGGTAGTTTTCAAGGGTTTCCAGTGCTCTTCGGCTTGCGTTGAACTCTACAGGGAGAGTTACAAGCTGGAATACTACGGAAAATGCAAAGAGCAAAATTCCTATCATAATCAAAGTCGAACCGAAAGCTGTACTTGCAAGTGCTAGACCTGCTATAAATACAATATACCACAGCCTTGCGCCGAAATTTGTCAAAGGAATAACAGCCTGTCGGATTTTTATGGGAGTGTAGGCTGTTGCATGCTGTATAGCGTGACCGCATTCATGAGCCGCAACACCAACCGCCGCCGCTGAAGTTGAATTATAGACTGTATCAGAAAGTCTCACAACATTAGCCTTGGGGTCGTAGTGGTCGGTAAGGCTACCGGAGATATACTCAATCTGTACATAGTGGAGACCGTTGCTATCAAGAATCTGTCTTGCAGCCTGTGCACCGGTAATGCCACGAGAGTTGTAAACCTTGGAATAGCGGTTAAACGTAGATTTAACATTTGCAGATGCAATCACGCATATTATCATACCTATAAGAATAGGAAAAAGACTGGTCCAGAAACCTGTTGACTGGAAATAGTAAGGCATAAAATCGCTCCTTTACTTGCCTAATATTGTACCCGCTTCGATTTTCTTTCCTCTTAAATAATCCTCTGTTTTCATTCGCTTTTTGCCCTCGGGCTGAATCTCCGTTAAACGCAGACCGTTGCCGTCGCCGCATTTTACTATAAATCTGTCGGTGTCTGTAATAGCACCGTTTTCAAAGTCACCGGAAATGTTTCCTGTAAGCACGGATGCATATACCTTCAGACGCTTGCCTTCAACAGTAGTGAAACCTGTAATGCCGCGGATGATATTATGAAGTTCCTGTGCAGATTTGCCAAAATCAAGGGCTGACATCTCCTTGGTGATGCGGGATGCGTAGGTTGAAAGAGAATCATCCTGTACCTCCGGATTAAGTGTGCCCTCTTCCATCGCCTTTACCGTTTCAATAAGCACTTCTGCGCCCATCACAGAAAGGCGGTCGTGAAGTGCAGAAGCGGTTTCGTTTTCACCAATTTCCGTTTCACGCTTTATAAGCATATCGCCTGTGTCAAGACCTTCAGCCATAAGCATTGAAGTAACACCTGTCTTTTTTTCGCCGTTCAATACAGACCACTGTATAGGTGCGGCACCTCTGTAGGCGGGCAGGAGAGACGCATGAATGTTCACGCAGCCGTATTTCGGTAAATTAAGTATCTCTTTGGGTAGAATCTGACCGTATGCCACAACTACAATAAGCTCAGGTGCAAGTTCTCTAAGAACAGAAAGAGAATTTACAGCATCATCGCCCTTTCTGAGGGAAAGAGGCTGGTAGACAGGGACACTGTACTCCATAGCCGCAGCCTTTACAGGCGTGGGAATCATCTTATATCCTCTGCCCTTCGGCTTATCAGGCTGAGTAAAGACTGCCAAAACCTCATGGTCTCCCTCGGCAAGAGCGCGGAGACAAGGCACGGCAAAGTCTGGAGTACCCATAAATACAATCTTCATTTATTCCATGTCCTCCGGTTTTACAAACTTTTCAACGATGTCAACAAAAAGCTTTCCATCCAGATGATCGTACTCATGGCACACACACTGAGCACCTAGGTCAGTGAGAACCATTTCGTACCATTCACCGTTTCTATTCTGGGCACGGAACTTACACTTCTTGGGGCGTGTCACATAGCCCCACTTGTTCGGACAAGAGAGACAACCCTCCACTACCTTCTGCTTACCGCTTACCTTAATAATTTCGGGATTGATGGCTTCAATCATCTCGTCACCGCCAAGGTCCATTATAAACAAACGTCTGCAATAGCCCACCTGCGGTCCTGCAAGACCAACGCCTTCAGCCTTTTTAAGGGTGTCTTTCATATCATCCAGAAGCTGATGAAGCTTCTCATCAAAAATCTCAACGGGCTTACATATGCTACGGAGAACAGGGTCTCCATCCTTTACTATTCTACGAATTGCCATATAGCTCCTCCTATGTTATATGCCGATATCACCGTTTATATCAGCGTAAATGTATACCTTTGAAAATATTTTCTGACTGTGTACAGTCCTTATGACCTCACGTACAAGGTCACGATATTCTTTGGTATTTTTGCACTTCAGTATGAGTCGATAGCGGTACTTTCCGCCAATTCGCTCATAGGAAAAAGGCATAGGCCCCAATACTCTCAGAGGCTTATTGAAAAAAGTCTGCCGTACAATCTCAGACAAGCACACTGACGCATAGTCAGCGGCTGCGGCTGCGGCTTTTTGAACAGGACTTACAAAGCCTATAGTGCATATATCACATACCGGTGGGAAAATAAGCGTCCGTCTCAAGGCTATTTCCTCTCGGTAAAAATCCTCATAATTCTGGTTTGCCGCAAGCTTTAACACGTAATGCTCAGGCATAAAAGTCTGCAAAATCGCCCGTCCCGGCTTGTCTCCTCTGCCGCCCCTGCCCACAACCTGAGTTATAAGGGAAAAAGTTCTTTCATAGCTTCGGAAATCTCCTGCAAATAGTGCCTTGTCAACAGAAAGAACCCCTACAAGTGTAACATTCGAGAAATTAAGACCTTTCCCTATCATCTGAGTACCAATCATAATATCGTACTCACCTCTCGCAAAAGCTGCGAACTTCTCCTCGTAGGAATTGCGGGACATAGTTGTATCAGCATCCATACGGAGTATTCTCGCCTCGGGTACTGATGCGCTGAGAGCCTCTTCAAGCGTCTGTGTACCAAAGCCCATCTTTCTGAAATGGGTTCCACCGCAAGAGCAGCACTTTTCCGCCATATCTTGAGTGTGACCGCAGTAGTGGCACATAAGGCTGCCGTTTGTCTTGTGATAGGTCATGGGAACACTGCAATTAGGGCAATACACAGGTGTATTGCAGTCACAGCAACTTATTATTGTATGATATCCACGACGGTTAAGCAGGAGTATTGACTGCTCGTTTGCCGCAATATTCTCTTTAAGAGCTATGATAAGCTCATCGCTAAATTCCGTATCGTTGCCATTTTGGCGTTCATCGTTCATGTCAACGATTGTAACATTCGGCAAGGGACGGTTTGAATAACGCTCCTTCATGGTAAGTAGCTTATAAATGCCTTTCTGAGCATAATAGTAGCTTTCCACTGATGGCGTAGCCGACGCAAGAAGCAATGTTGCACCGTGGCTTCGACAACGCACCTTAGCAGCATCAATGGCATGATATCTTGGTGGGCTGTCGGATTTGTAGGCACGCTCGCCCTCTTCATCAACAATAATAAGACCTAAATTCTCAGTAGGTGCAAAAACCGCACTACGTGTACCGATAACAATTTTTGCAGAACCGTTTCGTATGCGTCTGTACGCATCAGAGCGTTGTCCCATAGACAGCTCGCTGTGAATAACCGTTACCGTTTCGCCAAAGAGACAGACAAACTCCCGTACAATCTGCGGAGTCAGTGCAATCTCAGGCACAAGCATTATCACCTGCTTATCCATTGCTACGGTATCACGAATAAGCTTCATGAAAACACTGGTTTTACCGCTTCCCGTAACCCCGTGGAGAAGAAAACAGGCTGGCTTTTCATCATAAAGGGTACTCCTCACTTCTTCGTAAACCGACTGCTGAAGCTCTGTTAAAACTATATCATCAGGGCTTTTACGTTCGCTTCCCTGTACAGTCATTATGTCACGGTAGACATCGCTTATTCCCGATACCACAAGCCCCGATTTCTCTGCGTTTTTTACAACCGCAGATGTGATTCCGCAAAGATAGCATGCTTCTTTCTCGGAAATAGACTTCTGTTCGCGAAGAAGTTCAATAAGCTTCTGCTGCTTTGGAGTAATGCTCACCTGAGCGGCTTTTTTATCGAAATCATCTGCCAGAGAGATAGTTTTCACTCCTACCTTGCCAACCTTTTGTTTTGCATAGTGACTGTTTATAAGTACGCCCTTTTTGTAGAGTGACCTTATGATTGCCTCTTTCTCCTTGTTTTCACCTACGCTTAAAAGTCTGTCAAAGTTGCGGGTAGTCTTTTCACGCATAAGAAATTGAACAAAGTTTCGCTCAGTTTCCGTGAGTTCATTCTCGTCAAACGAGTCTGCAAGCTGTGCCTTCTGACAAATTTCAACTTGCATACCCGCAGGAAGAATCGCTTTTATAGCGTCACAGTAGGTGCAGAAAGCCGTATCTCTCAGCCAGTAAACAAGTTCCAACTGTTCCTTGTTAAGAAGTGGCTCTTTATCCATTACAAAAGAAACAGGCTTGAAACCTTGTTCGATAATACCTGATTCGACGTTATTCCCGGTCTCCTCAGAGACGGTAAGAACCATCCCCACACGCTTTGCATTACCGACACCAAATGGGACAGCAACACGACACCCCGGCTCTACAGGTTCAAAAGATGCGTATGTGAACAGCTTATCAAAGGAGTAAGCCGTATCCCATACAGCAACCCCAACCTTACGGTAAGTAAACATCACACACGCCCCTTTTCCTTAATAATTACTTGTTATCCTCAACAATGCGATATTTGCCCGCAGCTAGCTCCTCAACAGCAGTCTTAACAGGCTTTTCCTTGAGAATCTCACCCTTTTCGTAAAGCTCATCGGCGATTTCTCTTGCTCGCTTAGCTACGCCGACTACAAGAGAGTAGCAGCTGTCGTTCTTGGATATAAGCTGGTTCATAGATGGTCTGAGCATATTCATGAATTAAGTACCTCACTAACAATTTCTTCTTTATTTGATGCGGAAATTCTTTCCGCGCTTATGATGGATTTAACGTCGTCCACAGCCTTTTCAAGGGCACCGTTTACGACAATGTAATCGTACTGCACTGCACAGCGAATTTCACGCTCTGCCTCAGCAACACGCTTTGCAATAACCTCTTCGGTTTCAGTACCTCGCTTACGGAGACGACGTTCAAGCTCGCCTACTGACGGCGGTGCAATGAAAATAAGTACAGCATCTGGGCAGATTCGCTTAACATTCGCCGCACCTACAACCTCGATTTCCAGGAGCACATCCTGACCCTGAAGTCTTCGGCTTTCGACCTCGTCTCTCAGGGTACCGTAATAATTACCGCAATACTTTGTATATTCCAACACCTTATCCTCAGAGATAAGCTGTTCAAACTGCTCTTCGGAGAGATAATGGTAGTTAACACCGTCCTTTTCGCCCTCACGCATACCGCGAGTTGTAGCTGAAACAGAGTAGCACAGCCCCATCTCATCAACAATTCCGCCTAGAACAGTACCCTTTCCACAACCTGATGGGCCGGAAACTACAATAAGAAGTCCCTTTTTCATCCCTGTCACCTCACTCAATATTCTGAACCTGTTCGCGAATCTTCTCGATTTCCGACTTCATATCCACTACAAGACGTGTAACGGACAAATCCTGAGCCTTGGAACCGATAGTATTCACCTCACGGTTCATCTCCTGAATAAGGAAGTCAAGCTTTCTTCCTATAGGCTCTTCTGCTTCAAGAAGTGTACGGAACTGTTCAATATGACTTCTGAGGCGCACCGTTTCCTCGTCAATAGCAATTCGGTCAGTAAAAACTGCCGCTTCAGTCACAATGCGGGATTCATCAATTTCCCTGTCTACAAGAAGCTCAGAGAGCTTGGTATAGAGTTTGTCAAAGTAACGCTTAGCGGTTTCAGGAGCATATTCCTCAACCTTACAAAGCATGCTTTCCAGTGAAACAAGTCTTATAGTAAGATCGTCTTTCAACTTTGCTCCTTCAACTTCTCTCATAGTGCGAAACTTCTCAGCTGCCTCAATAACTGCCGGTTCAACCGCTGCCCAGACTGCTTCTTCATCAAGCTGCACCTTACGCACTGTGAAAACATCGGAAAAGCGCATAACTGAAGTGAGCGTAATATCATCCTGGAGTCCTAACTGTTCGTTAGCACCACGGAGAGCGTTTATGTAAGACGCTGCCAGGTCGTTGTTTACCTCAATAGCAAGACCGTCAGTGCCATGAAGCTGAATACTCAGCGAAATGTCAACCTTACCTCGTGAGGCCCTCTGCTGAACCTGTTTTTTTAATCTGTCTTCAAGATAGCTATAGGCATGGGGCAGACGCACAGATATTTCCAGGTAACGATGATTCACCGAACGCATTTCCACAAGAATATCCATATTTTCCAGTGCCAGACTACACCTTCCAAAGCCTGTCATACTTTTAATCAAGGTATTACCTTCTTTCCGGGAACATATATTTTTATTATATCATCTTTCACAATAAAAATCAAGTGCAGATTTTAAACAAATATACAAAAGCAAAAGCGGCACAGTTAATTCTGTGCCGCTTAGAAAAACTATTTAATTATAAGTCCCTTAAAGCATTAAATTATGCGTTTACGGGAAGGCTGTTGAACTTACCGAGCAGATACTTCATGAGAGCGTCAGCATCAGCATTGTTGATGGAATCATCCTTAAAGCACTGAGCATTGTACTTCTGCTGATCATTGAAGTCCATCATATCAGCATTGTACTTGTTCAGATATACCAGGTCAACCATGGATACATTACCATCCAGGTTTGTATCACCGATGAGACCGTCTGTAGGCAGAGTTGTAGCCTCTTCTGTTACAGTTACAGTTACCTCAACAGTGTTACCGTCTGAATCCTTTACAGTGATAGTTGTTTCGCCCTTAGCTACGCCTGTTACAACACCATTCTTATCAACAGTTGCAATAGACTCATCATTGGATGTGAATGTTACATCTGTCTTGTTTGGCTTAATTGTATCTGTATCGCCAACTTCAATTTCGATAGAATCCTTGTCAACTGTCAAATCTTCTGCAGCTTCAGAGCTATCGGGTGTCAGTTCAGGATACAGTTCATACATAGCACCCAGTGCCATCAGAGCATCGCCCATATGCCAGAATCTGTGGAGCTTGAAGTAGTAGTTTTCAGTTGTACCTGTTGCATCGTAATCCTTCTTAGCTTCCTGATACATAGAAGAGCTCTCATAGTTAGAACGGATATCAACGAAAGCTACGCCATCCTTGACAACATCACCATTAGGCATCTTACCTTCGTAACGAGAAGCCATAAGAACCTTACCCTGACCGTTTGCACGTGAACCATTAGGAAGAACAAGCTTTGTTTCCCACATACGTTTCAGGTTAGTATTTCTGTCAAGTACACCCAGACCAACATCGTCACGAGTGTTATCCCACTGACGGTCGATGAGTTCCTTAGCCAGATACAGAGACTGCTTGCCATATTCAGCTTCGCCGCCCTTAGAGCCCTGATTAGCCTTATATGAAGCTTCGCCATCAGCCAGATCTGCACCTGTAACGCCCTTAGCCTTTGCATAATAAAGCAGAGTGTTAGCAAGTGAAGAGATACAACCGATGTCACCGTTACCGTAGCCAACAATTGTGCAGTGGAGATTAGAGTTTTCCTGATAAGAACCGTTCCAGTTTTCAGGCTGACCTTCCCAAATCAGAGATGCAGGAATAGAATAGCTCTTGCCATCATCGGTAACACCCTTAGTCAGATCAGGAACCTCAAATTCAGTTTCAACAGTATCGTAAGGCTCATAGAGAGCTGAGAAAGTCTTTGTAGCATTAGCTTCACCCAGGATTGTATTATCCAGGAACCAACCTACCCATCTATCAAGAATCTTTTCGAGACACTGCTCAAGGTTCATGCCGCCGATGTTAACGTTGCTTGCTTCACCGCCGGTCTTAACGATGTAGTACATTTCAGCCAGACGCTGAACAGCCCATACCTGGTTACCGATCCAGTGGTTGGAACCAGGGTCAGCATATACAGGGTGCTCAAGGTAAGACATCTTACCGGTACCTGTCTCAAATGTAGCTGTGCCTGCAGGAGCCTGTTCATAACGACCAGCCCAAGAGTTTGTAGCGCCACCGGCGATGGGACCATCAGCAGAAAGCAACCACATATAGAATTCCATCTGCATCTGAAGAGACTTTTCATAGTCTTCAGTAGCACCCTGAGACTTCATACCACTGTTGATATCATCATCATACAGCAGAGCATAAGCTGCCAGAGGGTTCTGATAGAATTCGTGACAGTGGGAAGCACCGATCTGCCATGCCCAAGAACCATCCAGAGCACCACCCCAAGATGTGTACCAGTTCATCAAGTAATGCTTACCGTTATCATCGCCTGTACCAGCGTACTTGTTAGTAGCGCCGATATCAACATAGTACTTATCATACATGTTATTACGGCACTGGTCACCCATCTTACCTGCCAGAGCAGAGATGGACTGATTGCCACCCCACTTAGACTGAACCTGCTGATCACCAACGCCCCAACGGTTTGCAGCGTATACAGCCTGGATTGCACGATCCTCAGCGTCAGGTGCGTTTGTATAAGCAAACTGAGCTGATACCTGAGACTCGGTATTGAAGAATGCCTTCATACCGTTGCCGGGTACACCGTACTTCAGTTCTTCAACGGATGCATGAGGAATTGTTTCCCAACAAGATTCCTGCTCACCACGCTGAAATGTATTAATCATTGTGAAGTTACCGGAAACATACTTCTGCTTGTACTGAGAAGAAACGCCAGCACCGAAACCATACCAGTCATCAACGTCTGCCAGCCAGTTCATGAGGTAAAGCCCGCCATCCTGACCATAAGCATTGCAGAAATACTGGTGAATAGGGTTAACACCCTTAACGCCCTGATCCATATCTGTAGGATACATTTCAACCTGTTCCCACTCATCAGAGTAAGTAGCACTGAGCTGATTGCCCATAGACATCATTCTGCCCTGAGCGTCAGGAATCAAAGTAGATTCCATTGTCTTCCAAGCCTTAGCTGTATCGCCAACTTCTTCTGTAGAAGCGTCCTTTACATTCTTAACTGTGATTTCACCATTCTTAGCATCATTTACGATATTATCGCGCATTGCTGCTACCCATACCAGGTAAGACAGAGCCTCAGATGTTGTCTCGTGGCCATAGTCAGGAGCCTCGATACAAAGCTCTTCCAGAGAATGGTAAGGCACACCCAGACCACCGGAAACAGTGGAAGTGCTGGACATGTAGCCATTGTCGACACCGTTTGTAATAACGTCATCATACAGAGACATATAACGTGCCGCATAAGTGTCATCACCGTAAGCTTCATCCTTTGTTCTTTCGTAGCCAGCGGAAGCTGTTACGGGAAGAATTGCAGAACCAGCGGTCAGAGCTGCCAGAACTGCTGCCAGGATAGCTTTGCTTTTTTTCATGTGCATTGAAAATTCCCCTCTCGTTAAATAATAAAAGATTAAATAAAATAAAATGTGACCGTTATCTGCACCCGAGAAGCCTACCTTCCTTGGTTTTCAGGCATCCCATTGAACGTGTTGCGCTATCGCAGACAACCGCCAAAAAAACTCATGCACGTCAGACGTAATTTACACAAAACGCCCACACAATACACGTACTTTTATATCTAAAATTATATACTACTTCACATTTTTTGTCAACCCAATTCCCAAACATCTTCCCCTAAAATCTGATTTTTTGTAGCAATAAACATATTTTATGGAAAAGCATTGTGCATCTTAACCAACTCTCTATTCAATTTTAACAAATTATAAGGCTGATTTTTGTTTTTTCTTTTTTCGCACCTCTACACCACATTTTTCTCACATTCCCATGATACACTTCTTCTGTCTCTATCAGTTCTCCCATTTTTTCAACACTTATTTTAACGCATTTAGGATAATTTGACAGTTTTAATAATATAGTTACAAATTTTCAATCTTGTATATACATTATTTTGAGATAATAATTGTAACTGCTTTTATAACAAAAGCGGAAAGGAGATTTTTATGGTTGAAATCAAACATCTTACCAAATATTATGGTAACAAAGCTGCGGTAAAGGATATTAGCTTTACTATCGAGGATAACGAAATTCTGGGTTTCCTCGGACCTAACGGTGCAGGCAAGTCCACTACATTAAATATTATATGCGGTGTTATTCCGTCTACAAGCGGTACAGTCACCATCAACGGCTTTGATATTGAAAACGACCCGGTCAAAGCAAAAAAATGCATTGGCTTTTTGCCGGAAATTCCACCGGTTTATACCGATATGAAAGTTATTGAGTATCTTATGTTCGTTGCAGGTCTAAGGGGAATCCCAGCTTCAAAGCGCAAGTCCAATGTTGAACGTGTCATGGCACGTCTGAACATCACCGATGTAAGCAAGCGACTTATCAACAACCTTTCAAAAGGCTACAGGCAGAGAGTCGGTTTTGCACAAGCTCTTATCGGTGATCCAAAGATTATCATTTTAGACGAGCCTACCGTTGGTCTTGACCCTTCTCAGCTTATTGAGGTACGAAACCTCATCATCGACCTGAAGCGTGACCATTCCGTCATTCTCAGCTCACATATCCTGTCTGAAATTAGTGCAATCTGTGACCGCGTTGTAATCATTAACCACGGCGAGATTCAGGCTATTGACACCATTGCAAATCTGGAAGCAAGCACTATGGCAAATACCGTCCTTAATCTTACAGTTCAGGGTAGCTCAAGAGATGTTGTACGCACTATAAAGCCTGTTGAGGGTGTTGTGAACGTTTCCAACATCACCTTTGTTAAAACAGGCGTTTATACATATGACGTTGAGGTTTCAGATCCTAAAATCAGAAGTGCGATTCTCTCAGCACTCCTTATTAAAAAGATGGACGTTCTCGAAGTTTCCGAGAAAAGAAAGAGCCTTGAGCAGATTTTTGTAAATCTTGTTAACAAGCCCGCCGGCAAGAAGAAGTCCCTTAGAGACCTTCTTGACGAGATGGAGGACGAATCAGCTGACAATGCTGAGGAAGAATCCTCTGCAGCTGAAGAGAATAAGGAGGATTAAACAGATGTTTTCACTTTATAAAAAGGAGTTGCAGGGTTACTTCCTATCTCCGATTGCATACGTATTCATAGGTCTTGTTACCCTTATCTTTTCGGGATTCTTTGTATGGTGGATTTTCACCGCGACAAGTACACAGGTTGAATTTCAATTTTCCTATTTCTTCTATTATAATATATTACTTACAACAATCCTGTTGATTCCCATTCTTACCATG
The DNA here is from genome assembly GCA_964594275.1 of uncultured Ruminococcus sp. Taxonomy (GTDB): domain Bacteria; phylum Bacillota; class Clostridia; order Oscillospirales; family Ruminococcaceae; genus Ruminococcus_C. The sequence continues at coordinate 46,048 of CAZQMA010000007.1, forward strand.
CGTGCTTTCGCCGAGGAACGAAAGAACGGTACCGAAGTACTCCTGCTGTCAAGCCCGCTGAGCGTTACTAAAATCGTTCTTGCGAAGTTTCTGGCGGTTGCAACTGTACTGGTTATTGCCATGGCTATTTCCTTTATCTATCCTATTATCGTATCATCTACCGGCTACGTTGTAATGTCAAACCTTATTGCGAGCTACGTAGGCTACCTGCTCTATGGTCTTGCCTACATTGCTCTGGGTCTTATGATCTCATCCTTTGTTGCAACTCCCGGTCTTGCAATGCTTTTAACTGTGGCAGCTTCCCTAGTGCTCTTCTTCATGGAGCTTATGTTGGGTTCAAGCTTCCTCGCTTCACTCCCCGTATTTTCAGATATTCTGTATTGGTTCTCCAATCAGGCTAAGTTTGAAAACTTCACTCAGGGCTTCTGTCAACTCTCCGACCTGGTAAGCTATCTGACGGAAATTATCGTTTTCCTGCTGTGGACAATCATTTCAATTGAAAAGAGACGCTTCAGCCGCAGCTGATAGCAGCGGTGAAGCCTTAGAAAATACGGAGGTTATATTTAAAATGGCAAAGGTTAAAAATACAAAGAACAAAATCTTTACCAGCTTTGCATGGATTATTGCAGCCCTTATCCTTGCAATCGCTATTATTATTAATATAGTAGTGGCAAAGCTGGACTTCAACATAGACGTTTCCGTTCAGAAACTCTTCAGTCTCAGTGACACTTCCATTGAATACCTGGACGAGTTGGAAGAGAACGGCACAAAAATCGACATGTATCTCCTTATGGAGATGGACGAACTGGAAAGCGACAGTTCCACGCGTTCTCTCTACCGTGCTCTGGTTGAGTACGACAAGTATGAATGTATAAATCTTATAGACTTCAATCCAAACCAGGACGAAGCAACTCTCCAGAAAATCAATCCTGACAATATCTACTCCCTTAATATGGGTGACATCATGCTTATATGCGGCGACAATAAGCGTCATGTAAACGGTGTCAGCATGTACAACACTAGCAACACCTATGACTCAAGCGGCAACCTCACAGAAAGCGAAGAATTCTTCCGGGGTGAAAATGTTATAACAAGTAGCATCAAGGCAGTTGTTGACGGTTACCTGCCCACAGTATACTTTCTTACAGGTCACGGCGAAAAGGAAATTGACACAAGCTACTCAAGCCTCTCTGCGCTCATGAAAAGCAAGAATTACCGTACTGCTTCCCTGAATCTTACTGATGTTGATAGCATACCCGAGGACGCTGAAATTATTATTGCGGCAGCTCCCACTTCCGATATTACCGATCGTGAATACGACAAGCTCTCCGCTTACCTTGACGAAGGCGGCAGTCTTTCCATTATGCTTCCTCCCAATGGCGGTGAATTTGACTACGACAACCTCCAGAAGCTCCTTGAATCCTTCTGCTTGAAGATTGACTACGACTATATCCGCGAAACAGACAGCAATAATCACATGTCCGGCGATGATACTGCAATTGTATGCTCAATTGCAGAGCAGGAAGAAGGCACAGACCTCTATGCAGACATCCAGTCACTTATTGACTCCGATTTCATTACCTATATGCCAAAGTCCAGAAGCTTTGTTATTGATGTTAACCATGAAAATTATCCTGCTGTTGAAGCCGGCGCACTGCTCACTACTGCTGAAACAGCAGTGGGCGAGCCTTACGGAGGCACCTACGACACCGACCCTCTAGAGGGATATTCTCTGGAACTTGCACTCTACTCCAAGGACGTTGGAAGAAACAATGCCAAAGTCACACTTTTCGGCAATGCTGAATTCATTGACGATGAACATATCCAAGATGTTTCCTACATGTCATCATACTATGTTTACCTGTCTACAATTACCTGGATGGCTAACCAGAATCTTGATATGGGTATCGGCGACAAGGCGGCAGCCGTTGACTACATGAGCCTTACCGAGGATGGCGCATACACACTTATATTCTTCTTCATTGCGTTACCTGTTGTAATTATGCTTATAGGCGTTGGTATCTGGATGAAGCGCCGTCATTCATAAGAAAGGACTCTGCCCTATGAAAAAGCAACTCATTCTTATAATGTCTCTTATTCTCTTGGTTGGAATAACCGCAGGAACGCTTATCTTTGTAAGCAGAATGGAAGATAATAAAGCGGCTGAAGAAGCTCGCATTGAACAGGAAAAGGTGCTTTTCACCATTTCCTCAAACGATGTTGAAAAGATAGAACTTAAAACACCTGACGGAGAGTATACCGCAGTACTTGATGAAAGCGGTAAATGGACGTTGGAAAACCAAGTTGACTTTGAAATCAACACCTACTACTTGAACAGTCTTACTTCCCAGCTCTCTACCCTGAATGCTCTTGAAATCATTTGTCCCATAGCTGAGGCTGATATTGCTCAGTACGGTCTTGATAATCCCAGCGTTATCACCTTCTACGCTGACGGCGAGCCTCATACACTGAATATAGGCAAGCTTGCCGCTACCAAGGAGTTCTACTATGTTACTGTTGAAGGCAGAGACAGCGTGTTTAGCCTTTCAGCCGACTACGCAGACTATCTGAATCTCAGCAAAAACTCCCTCAAAAGCATCTATATCATGAGAAACAGCGATTCACCCGTTGAATCAGTTTCCCTTGAAGCGCACGGTGAAACCGTATACTCATTGTCCATGAACAGCGATGGCATATGGTCTATGAGTGAGCCTGTGAAGATTGACGACAGAATCAACACCTCCGGTGTAAACGCCCTGCTCACAGAGATTCGTCAAATGATTATTGACAAATTCGGAGATGAAAATGTAACCGAGGACAGATACGCAGAGCTGGGCTTCGACAAGCCCGAATACACATTCACCTTTACACAAGAAAATGGCGAAATCACCACACTTCTTGCTCAAGATTACGATGTAAACGATGTAACCTTTGTTGCACTGCTCTGCAAGGAAACAGGTCAGGCGTTCTATATGGAATCCAGCTACACCGGTTTTCTTCAAGACAGCCCTGCACAGTTTATCCTAGAAACCGTTTACCAGAAGAATATCAACGACATCAAGTCTCTTGATATTGAATGGTCTGAACGTGAAAATGTTGAGCTTACCATGGATACTGAAAACGAAGAGTACACACTAAACGGTAAATCTCTTGAATCAGGCGGTACTGATGCAGTAAAGGCTCTTGAGGAATTCTACGACAAGCTCCAAGCTGTAAGTTACGAGAACTTCATCATTGAAGAGCCGTCCGATGCTGAGCCTGAAATCAAGCTCTCTTATATTACAAAGGAGAACGATAAGGTTACCGTTGAATTCAGAAGAACAGGCGATGACTATGCTGTATATGTTGACGGTGAATATTCCTACTTCACAGTCAGCAAAAAGAATTTCACAGCCCGCGAGGGTATCTACGACTATTTTGACAGATTTATTGACGATGCCGGAGTATAATCATAACACACGGGGACTGCTCTTTACAGGCAGTCCCTTTTTTGCCTGTTGGAGAGTATATTTGCGGGTGAAATTTGGTCAGATTTCACATAAATTCGATATAATCAACTCTTTTGTGCCTTTATTCTATTGACAATTCCTCACCTTCGTATTATAATTAAGATTGATATATTATGTTATTACGAGGTGCCAAATGAGCTACAGAAAAAGTAAAAGGCAATCTAACCGCTTAATGGTTGTGCTTATCAGTATATTTGCTGCTGTTATTGTATTCTTTATCGCTGCTGTGATTATTGTAAACAACCGGAATTCCGACTGGAAAGAAAGTAGCAGCTCCGCGGATTCAAGTTCCGGCGGAAATGCAGCCTTTGTCGCTAAACCAAACAGCAAGGATGAGACCGACGATAAAGATCATGAAAAGTCCCGCAATTATCCGAATTATGCCAACGATGTTCAGATTCTCACTGATGCCAATATCTATAGCGACTTCGCTGTACTTTTGGATGTGCAATCAAATGAGATTCTTGCATCCCGCGGTGCAGAGCTTAAAATGAGTCCTGCCTCCATGACTAAGCTCATGACTCTGTTGGTGTGCATTGAAAACATCACTGACTACAATGCTACCTATACTATTACATATGAAATGATAAGTCCCCTTATCGAACAGGAAGCAGCTCGAGCAGGTTTTGAGGATCAGGAAACCGTCTCCATAACCGACCTGCTTTATGGCATGATTCTTCCCTCAGGTGCCGATGCTACCATCGCACTTGTACGATACGTTGCCGATACCGAAGAAAACTTCGTAAACTTGATGAATGACAAGGCTGCCGAGCTTGGTATGAATGATACTCATTTCTGCAACGCTACTGGTCTTTACGATACCGATCACTATTCAACCGCAGTTGACATGGCAATGCTCATGAAAGAGGTCATGAAGAACGACATCTGCCGCAAGATTCTGGGTACTGTAACCTATACAACCACTTCTACTCAGCAGCATCCCGGCGGCATTGTTCTCAAAAGCACCGCTTTCAGCAGAATGTACGGCAATGAGGTTTCAGGCATTGAAATCATCGGTGCAAAGACAGGCTTCCACGATCAGGCAAGGCAGTGCCTTGCAAGCTACGCCAGAGCTATCGACGGCAGAGAGTATGTTCTTATTACAGCTCACGCTCCCACCGATATGGATACAATCTGGGATGCATTTGCAATCTATGGCACTATTACAGGTACCTATGCAATGCCCGACGACCTCGACACCAGATCTACAACAACAGCATCGGATGTATATGTAATTGTTACAGATAAAAATGGCGTTCTTGTAACCGACGAAAACGGCAATATTGTAACAGCACTCGCTTCATCCTCTGACACTACAGAAACAGAAACCGTCAACGAGGCGGATGAATAATGTAAACCTGCACTGAAAGGAGCCCCCGTAATCATGGCTAAATCAAAAATGCGACTGCGCTTTCCGAATATCATACTGCTTCTTTGCGGTCTGATTCTTCTCATATTCCTCTTTGACTTCCTGTGGAGAAACGTTTTCGACCCCACAGTACCCGGCGACACTGAGAGTATTATCACTGCAAGCGGTACTTTTGCAAGCGGCGATACGGGAGAGACGCTTCAAGACAACACCTCTGATGCAACTGAAAATCCCACTGAGAATTCCACAAATGAAGCTATCGATGACCCCACCTCACAGACGATCTACCTTTCCCAGAGCCAAATTAACAATGGTCCACTGATTCTGGTAAGCTCTACCTGTCCTTTCCTGGGCAATACTAACTTCACAGACTTTTCAGCAAATACGAACAATAACGTGAAGCCCCGTGATACTGCTATGGAAATCAGCCCAATTATCGAAAAACCCATTTCCGATCTTTTTGACGCCTACTGCGCTGACAACGGCTATGTAAATCTTCAGATTTACAGCACTAGTGAAATTTACACAGGCACAGATAGCCTCTACACCAATGAGCTTGTAGAACGTTCCACAGGTTTTACCTTTGACATAGGTCTTATTACAAGCACAGGCGATGTTGTAGCTTACCTTACAAAACGTAACGAATGGATGTTTGCAAACTGTTGGAATTATGGCTTTATAGTTCGCTATTCCGATACAAAATCCGGTACAACAGGCGTTGACTTTATGCCGCACCACTTCCGTTATGTAGGCGTTCCTCATTCACTTATTATGAACGAAAAGGAGCTGTGTCTGGAAGAATACCTCACCTACTTGAAAGACTACACCATGGATACTGCTCCTCTCCAATACACAAATGGTGATACAGCTTATGAAATCTACTACATACCTGCTGCGGAAACAGGTGATACTGAGGTTGCAATCCCCAAGGATGCAGTCTACACCGTTTCAGGTAACAACACCGACGGTTTCATCCTTACCATTGAAAAGAACGCTACTACGGCTGATAACACCACTGACCCGGATGCACAGGACAACGTTACCGGTACTGATGTTACTATCCCCGAGGATACGTCTGATATTACTGCCACTACAACCACAACTTCAATAGGTTAATCGCAGACGGCGAAGCTTTATTGCTTCGCCGTCTTTTTGTATACATTTCCAATGCTTTTCATACCAAAATATCATCTTACTGCTTGATTGTTAACACGAAATTTTACACAAAACCCTTGACATGATTTGAGAAATATTGTATAATAATTACGTATAGTGTGGTGCTATAACCACTGCACAAATATGCAAACGTTACTCAATTGAAAGGATTTGAGAAATATGAAAAAATTCAGAAAAACCGTAGCACTCATACTGGCAATGTCTATGACTGCAACCACTGCATTCACCGCCGCACCCTCAGTTTTTGCTGAGGAATTTATCGAAGCATCTGTTGTAACAGAATCTATAACAGATGAAGCTTCTGTAGAAGAAACACTTGAGGGTTCTGTTTCCGATGGTGCAAAGATTATCACCACAACGGAATTCGACTATGACTCCCTTGAAATCACTCCCATCGACTGCTTTGATTACGAATACACCGCAGGTGCCAAGGGCGAGCTCGGATCATACCAGATCAAGGGGCTTCTGGAGGAATTCAAGGGCATGAAAGAAATCCGCCTCCCCGATGATGTTGACGGCGAACCTATCGACGCTATCCTGGCTGATTCTTTCTACTCTGAAAAGAACTTAGAATCAATCTACATTCCAGATAGTGTTACCGTTATCGGCAACAACGCTTTCTGCGGCTGTGTAAGTCTCAAAAACATTCACTGGCCCGCAAATCTACAGAGAGTCGGCGAAACCTCCTTTACCATGTGTGGTCTTGAAGAGGTCGTACTGCCCCAAGGCATCGAACGTATCGGCAGCGAGTCTTTTGCAGGCTGCTCTGAACTGAAGCGTGTTGTTCTTCCCGATTCCATGACTAAGGTAAGCACCCTTGCTTTCCAGGATTGTCCTTATCTTTCCGAAGTTATACTTCCCGAAGGTATTCTTTCCATCCAGGGTAGTGCTTTCTACAACTGCTACTCCCTGACTCAGATTACTCTCCCCGAAACTCTTACCGATATTTCAAGCAGTGCTTTTGCTTATACAGGTCTGACTTCCATCATTATTCCTGACAGCGTTAAAGAAATCGGTACCGCTGCTTTCTCAAACTGCTACTCACTTACCGAAGTTAAGCTCCCCTCCAACCTGGAGGTTATCCGTCCTGACCTGTTTTCTCGTTCAGCTATTACATCCATCGTAATACCCGAAACCGTTACTGAAATGAACTCAGGATCCTTCGCATTCTGCAACAGCCTGAAGTCCGTTACTCTCCCTGAAAACCTCCTCGACATCCGCAAGCAGGCTTTCTACAGCTGTGTAGCTCTGGAAGAGGTTAAACTTCCCTCCAAGCTTACTAAAATTACCGATCAGCTCTTCTACGGCTGCACCAGCCTAAAAACCATTGAGCTACCTGATACTCTTACAAAAATCAGCGACTACTCTTTCTACGGAAGCGGTCTGGAATCTATCACAATTCCCGACAGCGTTACAAGTATCGGTATCAGTGCTTTCTCTGCTTGTGAGAATCTGAAATCCGTAGTATTGGGCAATGGTCTTACTAACATGAACAAATGGGTATTCAGCAAGTGCAGTTCACTTACTGATGTTACATTTGGTACTTCACTCTCCACTATCGACAACTACACGTTCTCCGACTGTGAAGCACTTACATCCATTACAATTCCCAACAACATCACCGCTATCAACGAATACGTATTCAGCGGCTGTGATTCTCTGGTAGAGGTTAAGCTCCCTGATACGCTGACAACCATCGGCAAGCAGGCTTTCATCAACTGTCCTGCTATGACCAATATTACTGTTCCGGAATCTGTACAGAACATCGGGGCTCTGGCTTTCGGCTACATTCTCCACGAGGATAACACACACATTCTCTCTGGAAATCTTACGATGGCTGTAGTTCCCGGCTCCGCAGCTCACACTTATGCAATCGATAATGACATTTCTGCTACTGACCTCGATGGCAACCCCATAAGCGAGCTGCCTATTGTAACTGACGTTCTCTACGGCGATGCTAACGGCGATGGTTCTGTAAGCATGACTGACGTAGTAGCGATAAACAAGGCTCTGGCTAAAATCATTACCCTTACCGAATCTCAGATGGCTGCCGCTGACTGCTATAACGACAAAATCATCTCCGCTTCCGACTCAAACGCACTTATGCAGTATATGCTGGGCAAGCTTGACGTTCTGCCCGTTATGCCGTCATAAATATAAAATAGCATAAAACAGAAAAGCTGCTGTACCGCATAAGTACAGCAGCTTTTTATATAATAAAAGATCAGATATTCTTTGACTCCTCCGCAAGAGTTCCCAGGCAAGGCTCAAAGGAAACGCCGTACCAGTACTTGTCCATATCAGGAACGGTTGCCTCGATTGCTGAAACCGTAAAGGCTGTTGCAAGGTCAAGAGCCTTCTGCACAGATGCACCCTTAACCAGCGCACCTGAAAGTACACTTGAAAAGACATCTCCTGTGCCATGCATTGCATAGTCCAGGTGAGGGCGGAAAGATGCGCAGTATTCTCCTGTCTTGCGGTTATACGCCACAGCACCGTGGAGACCGTCTCCATAGCGTACACCTGTAAGAATAGCAGTCTCACAGCCAAGTTCTGTAAGACCTCGGAGCATTTCCTTTACATAGGCTTCATCGTAATTTTCATTAAAAGGCACGTCAAGCATGTATGAAGCTTCGGTCATGTTGGGTACAATAATATCAGCCTTTGAACAGAGTTTCTTCATCTCATCTACAAAATCAGGTGTAAAGCCTGCATAAAGTTTGCCGCCATCTCCCATAACAGGGTCAACTATGATTTTTGTATCTTCAGCTTTGAACTTATCAAAGAAGTCCGCTACCATGTTCACCTGCTCGGTTGAACCCAGATAGCCTGTGTAGATTCCGTCAAAATGAAGCTTTATAGCTTCCCAGTGGTTGGTTATACCGGGAATGTCACTTGTCAGATCACGGAAAGTGTAGCCCGAAAAGCCACCTGTATGTGTGGAAAGCACCGCAGTAGGCACAACCGCCGTTTCAACACCCATAGCAGAAATAATAGGCAATGCTACTGTAAGAGAGCATTTTCCAAAGCCGGAAATATCCTGGATTGTAACAATTCTTTTCATTCTAAGTATGCCTCCTGATTTTGAATTTTTTTAATTATAGCACTTTTGAAGTAGGTTGTCAATAGCAAAAACGCCTCATGCACAAGCACAAGGCGTTTCTGTGATTGGTACATGAAAAAGATTTTTTCGGCTTTTCGGAAGTAAGAGTTGAACTTTCGCAATCCTTTTCCGGTTTTTGAGCATCATCGTTCCACCTCGGCTTCCACTTCAAGTCCGTGGGTAAAAACCACCTTGATTTTATCCTTGGATTCTACAATTACGCGCTGTAAGATTTTGCGTATTATGCTATCGTCATAGGTCAACGGATGATTTTTCA
>CAZQMA010000008.1:0-54488 GCA_964594275.1 uncultured Ruminococcus sp.
TGGCTGTTGTTGTTTCATCTGAGGATTCTGAGCGTTTCCTTCGTGAAGCTGCTAAGGAAAACCTGGAGGCTACTATCGTTGCAAATGTTAAGGCTGACCCCAGACTTACAATGAAGTGGAACGACAATGTAATCGTTGACCTGTCAAGAGAGTTCCTGAACTCAAACGGTGCGCCCAAGTATACCGACATCGTTATTGAGGCACCCGTTATTGCTCCTGTAAATACACTTGAAGATCGTGCCGAGACATGGTCTGACCTTATGGCTGACCTGAATGTATGCTCTCAGAAGGGTCTTGTTGAAAAGTTCGACTCCACCATCGGCGCAGGTACCGTACTCATGCCCTACGGTGGTATACATCAGCTCACACCCTCTCAGGCTATGGCTGCCAAGATTCCCGTTCTCCGCGGTGAAACTAATACATGCTCACTTATGGGTTGGGGCTTCAATCCTCTTATCAGCTCAAACAGCCCATATCACGGTGCTATGAGTGCAGTTATTTCCTCTGTTGCAAAGGTTGTTGCGGCAGGTGGCAGCTGGCATCACTGCTGGCTCACTTTCCAGGAATACTTTGAAAGAACCCAGAATACACCTTCACGCTGGGGCAAGCCTATGGCTGCGCTGTTGGGTGCGTTCAAAGCACAGTTGGAACTGTCCTGCGGTTCTATCGGCGGTAAGGACTCCATGTCCGGTACATTTGAAAACATCGACGTACCGCCTACACTGGTATCCTTTGCTGTTTCCACAGCAAACGCTGACAAGGTTGTTTCTACTGAATTCAAGAAGGCAGGTCACACTGTAATTCAGATTCGTCCTCAGTACGATGAAAACGACCTTCCTGTATTCGACAGCATCAGAAGCTGCTTCGACCAGGTTGAAAAGATTATCGCCGACGGCAGAGCTGCTGCTATATGGTGCGTTGACTTCGGCGGTGTTGCTGAGGGTATTGCCAAGATGTCTTTCGGCAACAAGATTGGCTTCACCTTTGCAAAGAAGCTCTCCGCTGATGAACTGTTCCGTCCTCTGGCAGGTGCATTCATTATCGAAATCATCGGAGATGCTAAGGCTGACGAAGATGTTATCGGTGTTACAACGGAAGCAGCTGAAATCAAGGCTCCCGACTACACAATCCAACTTGAAGAACTGCTCTCCGTGTGGGAAAAGAAGCTTGAACCGGTATTCCCCTGCCGTATCCGTACAACAAACGAAGTTCCCGAAACCTACTCCTACAAGCGCACTGAAACTCTCACTTCCTCCATCAAGGAAGCTCGTCCCAGAGTTCTCATCCCTGTATTCCCCGGTACAAACTGTGAATACGACACAGCACGTATCTTCGAGCGTGCAGGCGCAAGATCCGAGGTATTCGTAATAAAGAATCTGTCCGCTTCTGCCATTGAAGAATCCGTTGACGAATTTGCAAGACTTATCAAGAATTCTCAGATTATTATGATTCCCGGCGGTTTCAGCGGCGGTGACGAGCCTGACGGCAGCGGTAAGTTCATTACTGCATTTTTCCGCAATCCTAAGATTAAAGACGCTGTTCACGGTCTACTCCAGAACCGCGACGGTTTGATGCTTGGTATCTGTAACGGTTTCCAGGCACTCATCAAGCTGGGTCTGGTACCTTATGGTGAAATCACCGATATGGAAAGCGATTCTCCCACACTTACATTCAACACCATCGCACGTCACCAGTCCATGCTAGTTAATACATGTATCGCATCCAACAAGTCTCCTTGGCTCTACGGTTGCGAAACAGGCGATGTTCACACTGTTGCTATTTCCCACGGCGAAGGTCGCTTTGTAGCACCGGAGGCTCTCATTAAAAAGCTTGCTGCTAACGGTCAGATTGCAACTCAGTATGTTGATATGCAGGGTAATCCTACTATGGACATCCACTACAACCCCAACACCTCCATGGCTGCAATCGAAGGTATCACTTCTCCCGACGGCAGAGTTCTTGGTAAGATGGGTCACAGCGAGCGTATCGGTCAGAATCTCTATCGTAACGTTCCCGGTGAAAAGGATCAGAAGATCTTCCTGAGCGGCGTTAAGTACTTTAAGTAATAGACAATTAATGTGCGTACATCACACACAGAAATTAGGGCGACTTACAGTCGCCCTTTTTTGTTTGAAATAAAAGATAAAACAAAAAAATCCATATCCTACACGTCGTTTAAATCCATCTTCCTAAGGCGGATACAACAATTATCAATTATCTATTGTTCAAGACGTTATATCTTCTACCAGTGCCCGTATCTCTGATTCCGTCTCAGTGGTTATGCCTTTTTCCAGAAGTTCACGGTCATAGTCGGACAGTAGATTCACAGGCATATCAAGAGTTCGGTAGGGCTTATCGCTGTTTTCACGGTACATCCCAATCACACCCGATTCAATTTTCAATGTGTAGCCTATGGAAGCGGTAGTAGTGGTGGTTGTAACAGCGGTTGTAACAAAGGGACGTTCAGGATGAGTTACCGCTACCGCCATGGAGCTTGTCACCACTACCATGGAAACTGCCAGCGCTGTTACAGGCATAAGCCATACATAATGCTTACTTTTCATTTTTTGTATCCTCCTTTTTTAAATAAGTAACATATTCAGTATTGCCGACTTGCCAGAGTTTATACATTATGTATATTTTTATAGGAAATTTTACGCAACCGCTTAACAACAGCCATTTTTTGTGTTATAATAAGTATGTATATATTGATGACAATCAACGGCAAATCCTGCCATATTGCAGGTTCGCTTTACGAAAGGATACAGAATCCATGGAAAATAATCAGCAGAAAAAAACAAGTAACCAGAACCCCTCAAAACGTCCGCTACGGGGACAGTCTTCTAGAAACGGACAGCCGATCGGAAAAGGTCAGTCGGCCCGAAAGCCCGTTCAGAAAGGCAGTGCATCTTCAGCGCAGGATGCGCCGAAGAAAAAGCCTCAGAACCCAGGAAATATTCGTCCCGTATCTCAGCCAAAGCGTCCGGATCCGTCCTCGGCAAGCACTCCTGTCGGCGGCTATCGTAAGGAAACGGACGAGGAAATACGTAGCAAACCTCCAACGGGTACTCCCGAATACCCCTACTACAAGGGGAGCCTTGCTTCCGCAAAAACTAAACGTTTTCCTGCCCTGAGAAATGCTCTCTCCATCCTGCTTACGACTATTATGTCGCTTTTCCTTATCTGTGTAATCACGGGAACTATCGTTGCTACAGCACTTACCGTCTATGTCATGGACTTCCGCGATGAGGTTTCATCCGTTACCATTGAGGAAATGGAGCTTCAGTATAACACCTACGTTTACGCCATTGACAAGAACGGCGAAGAGGTCTGCCTTTATGAGGTAAACAACAACTCCGAACGTAAACCCGTTGAAATAGAGGATGTACCCCAACATGTCCGTGACGCTTTTGTTTATGCCGAGGACGCCCGCTTCTACACCCACGATGGCGTTGACTACAAGCGTACTTTTTACTCCTTTGCCAATATGTTCATCCACATCTACGATACAAACATCGGTGGTTCTACCATCACTCAACAGTTGGTAAAGAACATAACAGGCGATGACGTACAGTCTCCTTCCCGTAAAATTCGTGAGATTTTCCGTGCTATGGAGTTAGAAAAGAACTACTCCAAGGACGATATTCTGGAAAGCTACCTGAACTACATCGGATTCGGCGGTGCTACAAACGGTATACAGGGAGCATCACAGAAGTACTTCGGCAAGAATGTTTCTGACCTTTCCGTTGCAGAAGCTGCCTGTCTGGCAGCTATTCCCAAAAGCCCTGAAACCGTAAACCCCTTTGCAGGCTATACCGATGATGAAACGGGCGAATGGGTAAACACAGGTAAAGAGCGCAACCGTGATCGTCAGCTCTATGTTCTGGAACAGATGTATGAAAACGGTGCTATCACTTTCGATGAATACCAGGACGCTGTAAACGAAGACCTTATTTTTACTGATTCTGAAGAGTATAAGGCGGCTCACGCTGATGACGACAATTCACAGCTTAATGAAGCTACAAGCTGGATTGTTGATACAGCCATCTACGAAGTTGCGGAATACTTGGAAGAGATGTATAATATCTCCTCCAAGGAAGCCATCCGACGCATCAACGCAGGCGGCTATCGTATCTATACCACAGTTGACCTTGAAATGCAGGAGTATGTTGAGGAGCGTTATCTTGACCTTGACAATCTCATGTCCTCAACAGCGGTTGCACACTACGGCGACCTCGACGGCGACGGACAATATACAGTAGAAGAAATTGAGTATCCTCAGTCTGCCTTTATTGCTATGAACTATGACGGCAGCATCCGTGCAATTGTCGGCAGTGTGGGCGAAAAGACAAGTTCCCTATGCTGGAACTACGCCACCATGGAGCCACGTCAGCCCGGTTCAACTATCAAGCCCCTGGCGGCTTACGGTCTTGCACTGGAAACCGATATGATTCACTGGGGTTCCATGATTGAGGACTCTCCTCTCACTCAGATTGCAGGCGAGGACTGGCCTGTAAACTACAGCAACACCTACTCAAACGACAAGGTTTTCGCCTTTGAGGCTCTGGCTAAATCCCTTAATACTGTTTCAGCTAAAATCTGCAACGACCTCACTCCCAACTCTGTATTCAACTTCGCCACTGAAAAGATGGGACTGAAGCTGGATGCAGCTTCACCTGACGGTCTTACCGATAACGCTATCTCTCCTCTGTCCGTAGGTGCACTGACTTATGGTATAACCCTTGAAAACCTGGTAAGCGGCTACATTCCATACGGCAACGGCGGTACCTATTATAATCCTCACATTGTAAGCAAGGTTGTACAGGGACTGGATACCGTTGTATACGAGGATGACGGCAGTCCAAGACAAGCTGTAAGCGAGGAAACCGCCTTTGTCATGAACCAGATGCTTCAGAATGTTGTTGACAATGGTACCGCTACAGCAGCTAAGCTGAGCAACAAAAACGTTGCAGGTAAGACAGGCACTTCTCAGGACTGGACAGACCTGACCTTCGTTGGTTTGACCGAAGATTTTGTCAGCGGTGTATGGGTTGGATACACAGGCAGATATTCTCTCCCCAGCGACCTTAAATCAGCTCAGATATGGTACAACATCATCGGCGAATATGCAAACAGCATTGATTCAGGTGCAGTTTACCCGCGCTGTGAAACCGTCGTTACGGGAAATATCTGTGAAAGAACAGGTATGATTGCAAGTTCCCAGTGTCCCACAAAGGGCGTTGGCTACTGGAAATCCTCCAATGCCCCTGTATGCGACGGCTGTTGGAAATACACTACCACCACTACAACCACAGCAGACCCCAACACAGTATCCACTACAACCAAAACGGAAACCGTAACCCCTGAACCTACAGAGAATCCTACGGATGCTCCCACTCAATAAACTAACTTTACGAGGTGCAACATTGACACAGACATTTACTATGTGCTGTCCCTGCCATTTCGGTCTGGAACGCACTCTTAACTTTGAGCTAAAAAAAATCGGTGCAACCGACATTACCGTTCAAGACGGAAGAATCCTCTTCAGAGGAGATTACTCCGTTTTGGCTAAAGCTAACCTTTGCCTGTCAGTGGCAGAACGAGTTCTCATTCAGCTGGGCGAGTTTCCCGCTTACAGCTTTGAGGAGCTTTTCCAGGGCGTAAAACGTCTCCCATTAGAGGACTGGATTGGCAAGGATGACGCTTTCCCTGTCAAAGGTCATGCCCTTGACTCCAAGCTTTACAGTGTTCCTGACTGTCAGTCTATTATCAAAAAGGCAGCGGTTGAACGTCTGGGGGCACACTACCGCACAAGCTGGTTCTCCGAGACAGGCAGTATCCATCAGATTCAGTTCTCCATCAGAAAGAATATGTGCGTTATCTATCTTGATACCTCAGGTGCAGGTCTCCACAAACGAGGCTACCGCAGAAACTCCAACGCTGCCCCCATCAAGGAAACCCTTGCAGCAGGTATCATCGACCTTGCAAGAGTACGCTCCGACAGCATAGTTATAGATCCATTCTGCGGAAGCGGTACTTTCCTCATTGAATCAGCTTTCAAAGCTATGCACATGGCACCGGGTCTTAACCGTCACTTTGCCGCCGAAAAATGGGGATGTATTCCCGCTAAAGTATGGCAGAATGCAAGAGCTGAAGCTATTGCCGCTATAAGACGTGATTCCGAGTTTGAGGCTTTCGGCTTCGACAATGACCCCGAGGCTATCCGTCTCACAGAAGAAAACGCCCGCAAGGCAGGCGTTAAAAACAGAATTCATCTTGAACTTCGAGATGTGGCTGATTTCGTTCCCATGGAAAAGGCTATCACCATCTGCAACCCGCCTTATGGCGAGCGTATGCTAGATATACAGTCCGCAGAAACTCTGTACAGAATCATGGGCGAGGTTTTCCCCGGCGACAAGGAACATCCTTGTTATATCATCTCACCTGACAGCGAGTTTGAAACTTTCTTCGGCAAGCCTGCAAATAAACGCCGCAAGCTCTATAATGGCATGATGCAGTGTCAGCTGTATATGTACTTTTAAGCAGTTGACAATGGAAAATTGATGTATCTGCCTTCGGGCACGCATATGATATTGCTTTTCCTTGTTTGTTGTATGATTTAGTCCGCGTCAAAAACGTTCCTGTGAAACGTTTTTGACGTGATATTTTTTTAGAATAAAGTAAAGGAAGGAGTAAAAAATGAAAAAATACAAGTACCTCCTCTTCGATCTGGACGGCACTCTCACTGATTCCTGCGAGGGCATCCTTAACTGCGCAAAACACGCTCTTATAACAGGCGGCTATGCTGTGCCTGAGGAAAATAAGCTTATAGCATTCATCGGACCGCCGCTCCTGGAATCCTTTCAGGGCATATGCGGTCTCAGCTACGAGGAAGCCGCAGCGGCTGTTGTACGCTACCGTGAACGATACGCTGAAACCGGTCTCTTTGAAAACCGCATTTACGAGGGCATACCTGAGCTTCTTTGTGACCTAAGGAACGCCGGCTTTATTCTCGGCGTGGCAACCTCCAAGCCCGAAGTTTTCACTCTGCGTATACTGAAAAAATTTGGCATACTGGACGTTTTCCACGCTGTTGCAGGCTGTTCCATCGAAAAAGAAGGAGAAACCAAGGCTGATATGATTCGACTTGCAATGAAACGTCTGGGACTTACCGACAACGACAAGCCTGACATTCTAATGATAGGTGACCGCAAACACGATATTCTGGGGGCTAGAGAGTGCAATATCGACTGTGCAGGTGTGTACTATGGTTTTGCACCAAAGGGTGAGCTTGAGGAGTACGGCGCAAACTATGTGTTTGAAAGCGTAAATGAACTCAGAGCAATAATGAAAACATAAACAAACCGGGCGGCCCAGATAGCCGCCCTTAACTATAGCTGTGAGTTCATCTCATCAGCTCTTCACGCATAGCGGTGAGGAGCTTTTTTTCGCGGCGTGATACCTGCACCTGCGTCATTCCCAGAACACAGGCGGTTTTTGACTGGGTAAAACCGCGAAAATACCGGAGCTGCAGGAGTTTCCTGTCATCCTCGGACAGCATGTCCATGGTCTGTCTGAGTGCTATAAGATCGCCTATCGCCTTGTCCGGCGCCTCAACGGGTATATCAAGCTGAGACGAATCCTCGTCGTCACCTACAGTCAGTGAAATAGGTGCTTGTGTCACACATAGCGCCTGTGCGGCATCCGATTCACTTATTCCCGTAAGTTCGCTAAGCTGCGAAATCGACGGTTCCGTTCCATATTGTTTGAGGTAGCTCTCCTCTGCTCTCCTTAGACTCATAGCAGCTTCTCGCATACGACGGCTTACCTTTACCGTGCCACCATCGCGAAACAGCCTTTTCAGCTCGCCTAAGATAACAGGTACTGCATAGGTTGAAAACTGTACACCCCTCTCAGGGTCAAATCCACGTACAGCCTTCATCAGACCCAAACAGCCTGCACCATACAGTTCTTCATACTCAATGCCTCTCCCACGAAAGCGGCTGGCACAGTGATGTACAAGCCCCAGATGCTCCTCTGCTCTGGGAGACTCTTTTGTCAGTTCGTCTTGCATTGCGTACCCTTCAGCCGTTTGCGCATGATTACTGTTGTACCTGCGCCAAGCTTGCTTCTTACACGAACGGAATCCATAAAGCTCTGCATTACAGCAAATCCAAGGCCTGCTCTTTCCTCCTGAGGTGCTGTAGTGTAGAGTGGCTCCATAGCGCGCGTAACATCCTCGATGCCCACTCCCTTGTCCTTTACTCTTATGTAGATTTCACGTCCTGCCAGAAGCTTCAGACAAAGCTCCACCTCACCGCTTAGTCCACGGTAACCATGGACTACGGCATTTGTCACAGCCTCAGACACGGCTGTTCTTATATCTGCAAGCTCCTCTACTGTGGGATCCGACTGCACCAGAAATGCAGCGGTTACGGAGCGTGCTGTTTGTTCATTTTCCGACTGTGCCGGAAAGACGCATTTTATAGAATTCTCAGTTTTCATTTTCAGTCTCCTCTTTTATACGGGTATTTTCTATTTTGGCAATGCGTTCAATGCCCGACAAACGCATAACGCGTCTTATATGCGGCGGTGGATTACGCACAACGGCTGAGCCGCCAATACCACCCATTATTTTACACCGTCCCAGTATAAGCCCTATGCCTGAACTGTCCATAAAGGTAACTCCGCCAAAGTCAAGTGCAAGCTTCTCGGGCTGCTGCTCGGAGATGGCAGTGTCAATTTCCTCTCGGATACCACGTACGTTATGATGGTCAAGTTCGCCGCTTAGTTGAGCGACAAGACAGGTGTTTTCAGACTGAATGGCAACGGTCATATTGTTTACCTCCGATAAATAGTGGGATGAAGTATGTATTTATTGTACGGCATAGACTGTGCGAAAGATGTCAAACGGTGAAATAAGGTTTAAAATGTTTTTCGCAGGATATAACAGAAAAAAACAGAAAGTGCCATCGGGAAAATTCCACTGCCCTTCTTTCGTGTTCACAGAAAAAGCGATTGACATTTGTCCCAAAATGTACTATAATAAGAATGTTATACAATCATCAAAATTGTTTGTAAAGGAGCATTTGTTTTATGGCTAAGAAGCAAATTTCACAGAGCGGCTATAATAAGCTGAGTGAGGAACTCAACAACCTCGTTACCGTCAAGCGTGCCGAAATGGCACAGAAGCTGAAAGAAGCCCGCGCTCAGGGTGACCTTTCCGAAAACGCTGAGTACGACGAAGCTAAAAACGAGCAGGCTATCCTTGAAGCAAGAATTGCCGAAATTCAATATATACTGGATAATTCCGAAATCGTTGATGACAGCGATATTTCTATTGATGAGGTTGGTCTGGGTACCACCGTCCGTCTCCACAACTTCCGTACAGGCAAGACTGAAACTTTCAGCATCGTAAGTAGCACCGACGCTAACTTTAAAGAGGGTAAAATCTCCGATGAATCCCCTATTGGTAAGGCTGCTCTGAAGAAGAAGGTTGGTGACACATTCCTGGTTGAAGCTCCCGTTGGCGAGCTGAAGTTTGAAATCCTGGAAATTTCCAAGTAAGGAGTTACAAATATGGCTGAAAATAATACACCTGCTATGGAAGTAGAGCAGGACGTCCATGAACAGAAGCGTATCCGTATGGAAAAGCTTGCCGAGCGTAAGGCAAACGGTATGGATCCCTACACTATCACCAAGTTTGATGTTACACGCAAGGCGTCAGAAGTAAAGGCTGAATATGAAGCTGCTGAGTCTGCTATTAAGGCTCAGACAGGTGACGATGAAGAGGCTTTTGCCGCAGCTCTGGAAGCAACCAAGGAGAACATTATCTCCGTTGCCGGCAGAATCATGAGCAAGCGAGTTATGGGTAATGCTATCTTTATTCACATTCAGGATAGCACTGACCGTATTCAGGTATATGTCCGTGTAAACGACATTGGCAAGCCCGCTTTCAAGGAATTCAAGAAGTGGGATATCGGTGACATATGCGGTGTCAAGGGCTATGCGTTCCGTACAAGAACAGGCGAGATTTCCGTTCACACACAAGAAATCACACTCCTTTCCAAGTCACTGTTGCCTCTCCCTGAAAAGTGGCACGGTCTCAAGAATACCGACACACGTTACCGTCAGAGATACCTTGACCTTATCGTTAATCCTGACGTTAAAAATACATTCGTAACCAGAAGCCGCATCATAAAGGAAATCAGAAATTACCTTGACAATATCGGCTACGTAGAGGTTGAAACTCCCGTTCTGCTGCCTATTCAGATTGCAGCAGCTGCAAGACCTTTCAAGACTCATCACAATACTCTTGATATGGACATGTTCCTGAGAATTGAAACTGAGCTGAATCTCAAGAAACTCATCGTTGGTGGCTTCGATAGAGTCTATGAGGTAGGTAGAATCTTCCGTAACGAGGGCATGGATCCCTCTCATAACCCTGAATTCACTTCCATTGAAATGTATCAGGCATACACCGATTACAAGGGAATGATGGATCTTATCGAAGATATGTACCGTTCTCTCGCTAAGACTATCTGCGGCAAGGATATTATCTCCTATCAGGGTGTTGACATCCGCTTGGGCGAGCCATGGGAACGTCTCACAATGATTGAATCCGTAAAGAAGTATGCGGGAGTTGACTACAACGATTGGGCTACTGATGAGGATGCAAGAGCTTGTGCCAAGGCTCACGACGTAGAGGTAGAAGAGGGTGAAAATGCAACCAAGGGTCACGTACTCATTGCGTTCTTTGATGCTTTCGTAGAAGAGAAACTCATTCAGCCTACTATCATTTACGACTATCCTGTAGAGAATTCTCCTCTTGCCAAGCGCAAGCCTGAGGATCCTGCTTTCACGGAGCGTTTCGAGTACTTCATCTACGCCCGTGAAATGGGTAATGCTTTCTCTGAGCTTAACGACCCCATCGACCAGAAAGAGCGTTTTGTACAGCAGGTTGCTGCAAGACGTGCTTTGGGGGATATGACGGGTGAGGTTGACGAGGACTTCGTTACAGCTCTTGAATACGGTCTGCCGCCTACAGGCGGTCTGGGACTGGGTCTTGACAGATTGGTTATGCTGCTTACAGATAGCGCATCCATCCGTGATGTACTGCTTTTCCCCACCATGCGTCCGCTTCCTAAGCAGGGTGCATCCGATGAGGATGATGAAAACGACAGCGAAGCAGAAGCTGAATAAATTAGTGTGGGGTGTGCTAAGGGGCTATATGTCCTCAGCACGCCCCAAAATTAATTATATAAAGGGTTTACTATGAAAGAAGAAAAGAAAAAGAGTAAGGGCAAGTCATTCCTAGAGACTGTCCGTGAAATAGACGAAAAAGAGCGACTCATGGAGGAAGCGGCAGAAGAAAAACGCCGTGAAATCTTAGAGGAAAAGAAAAAGAAAGAACAGGAAGAATACGATAAACGCATCCGTCAGGAAAGAATTGAGCTTATGCGCCTGAAACAGGGCGTTATCACCGAAAGTGAAATCATCTGTGAAAAAAAGGAAGAGAAAAAGAAGCTCTCTTTCTTTAAGAAAATCGGTAACTTTCTCTACCATAGTAAATGGTGGCTTCTTATTACGGTTTTTATTGTAGGTGTTATGATATTCCTGGTGGTAGACTATGTAACTACTGTACGACCGGATATGATTATCATGGTTCTTACAGATGACCCCACCCTTCAGAGTACAAACGGTGAGCTGTCTGAATACCTAGAGCAGTTTGTTGATGATCGCAACGGCGATGGCAAGGTTTCCGTTGACGTATACCCAATTGCTGTAAACGACCACATCAGCACTGCTGACTACTACACCGGCGATATGACAAAGCTTGCCTCACAGTTCCAGCTGGCTGACGCTATCATGGTTATTTCCGACGCTGTAGCCGATGAAGTCATCCTGGCAGATGAAACACTGGTAAACCTGGAGGAACTTTTCCCCGACAACAAGAATGTCCGTGGCAACGGCTTCTATATCCGCAATACTGACTTCATGGAGAATATCGGTCATGAGGATGTTGTACTAGACAGAGATATTTATATCGGACTCCGTGCTGTCACAAAAACCTATGACAGCCTTGAAAAAATGCAGGAAAATTACGACTACGCCTACAGTGTTCTGGAGAAGATAATAGAGAACCTGCCCTATGAGCAGAAAAACCGCACTCTTACTCCTGAATCTCAGGCAGACATAGAAGGAGGTATGCAGTAATGCTGTATATTGGATGTCATCTGTCCGCATCAAAGGGTTACCTTGCAATGGGCAGACACGCTATGGCTCTCGGTGCAAACACCTTCGCTTTCTTTACACGTAACCCAAGAGGTAAAAGTGCAAAACCAATAAACACTGCCGACACTGCCGCTCTCATGAATCTTCTGGAGCAGAATAAGTTCGGTACACTGGTTGCACATGCACCATATATCATGAATCTCTGTTCAGCTGACCAGAGTATAAGAGAGGTAAGCCGCAGTATCCTCACTGATGATCTGGCACGAATGGAATACACCCCAAATCAATATTACAACTTCCACCCCGGCAGTCACGTTGGTCAAGGTGTAGATGCAGGCATTGAGCTTATTGCTGACGCACTGAACGCCGCTTTAAAGCCTGAACAGACCACCACGGTTCTCCTTGAAGGTATGGCAGGAAAAGGCAGCGAGATTGGTTCCAAGTTTGAGGAACTGAAGGCTATTATTGACAGAGTAGAACTAAAGGAAAAGATAGGCGTGTGCCTGGATACCTGTCACCTGTGGGAAGCCGGCTACGACATTGTAACAGAGCTTGACAAGGTGCTTGATTCATTCGACAGAATCATCGGTCTTGACCGTTTGAAAGCCATGCACCTCAACGACAGCAAAAACACAATCTTTGCTCACAAGGATCGCCACGAGCTTTTAGGTGAGGGTCATATCGGTTTGGACGCACTGGTAAACGTTATTAATCACCCTTCCCTGAAACACCTTCCCTTTATCCTTGAAACCCCCAACGACGATGAAGGCTATTCAAAGGAAATCGCACTTATGAGAAGCCGCTATCGGGACTGATTATAAAAGTATAAAGCTGTCGCTTTTTGCGGCAGCTTTTTTCTTGACAAAATTATGAAGGAATAGTATAATATGAGAGAAAGGATGTGACATAAATGCTGTCATACAATAATCTCAGCGTATACTACGGCTCTCAACCTGCACTAAGCGGGCTGACCTACACTTTTGAGCCAGGTCATATATATGGACTTATCGGTCCAAACGGCT
Source organism: uncultured Ruminococcus sp. (assembly GCA_964594275.1). Lineage (GTDB taxonomy): Bacteria > Bacillota > Clostridia > Oscillospirales > Ruminococcaceae > Ruminococcus_C. The sequence goes on from CAZQMA010000008.1 coordinate 13,257, forward strand.
GCGGTAAAAGTACCCTTATTAAAACCGCCGCAGGACTTCTTAAAAACTATACCGGCGAGGTTACATTTAACGGTGAGAAGATTACTTCTGCTTCCCGCAGTAAAATCGCCTATATGCCCACCCATCCCGTTTACTACGGCTATATGTCACCTGATGATATGGGGGAATTCTATGAGGACTTCTTCAATGATTTCAGCCGTGATGAGTTTAATTCAATGCTTGCCTACCTGGGTCTTGATAAAAAGCAAAAGCTAAACAACATGTCAACGGGCATGGTCGCCAAAGTACGAGCTGCCGCTACTCTCGCCAGAGAAGCAGGGGTTATTCTCCTTGATGAACCTCTTAACGGCATCGACCTTTTAGGTCAGGAACAAGTACGTGAAATCATCCACTCCCTCGACCTTTCACGCAAGGTTATAATCGTTGCAAGCCATATGTTCGACCAACTGGAGAACATGTGCGACAGCGTGGTAATGATGCATCAGGGAAAGGTTATAATGCACGGCGGAGTAGGCACGCTCAGAGCATACTATGATATGTCAATATCAGAGCTTTACCGTAAAATCTACGCTCAAGTATACAGTGCCCAGACTATGGGTATAATGGGAGGTTGGACAAAGTGATTAAGCTTTTCAAATACGAATGGAAGCGTTACGGCTTCTCCATAATAATGCTCTTTGTAGCTGCGGCTGCTATTGCAGTTATAATGGCTATATGTATGGCCTGTTTTTCGGCCGCCTACTGCTCAGACAGTGACTGGAAATTTATGGGGACAGCAAGCATTGTGATGCTGTCTGTGATGCTATGTTTGATGCCATATGCAGGCTATGTGTACCCGCTTATCTCCTACATAACGGATATAAGCAAGCGCGGCATGCTGTCTCTTACGCCCTCCTCCACATGGGCTACAACTGCTGTAAAACTCCTTCTGGGTGCAGGTGTTTACATTGCGCTCTTTCTGGAAACATCTCTATTTGCTTTTCTTCTGAATTTCTTTGCTCAAACTCTTCCTGAAGCAAAAGAGTGGTTTTCCGACTCAAGCCTCTCAGGAATATTCATTGAATCCCGGTCTAAATTCACACTTACAGGCACCACAAATCTTGTAAACATACTTATGGGTTGTGCAAGGATTACAGCATCTATTGCACTGGCAAGGTTTGCTGTCAATTCCATTGGCGGTCAAGTTGTACTGACTATCGTATTCAACTACCTGGTAGGCATAATCACCACTTTGATAAATGCTCTTATTGCATATATCATATTCCCCGATGATGCAGGAACTGCGGTGCTGTTCAGCTCGGTAGCAAGACTGTTTGAGGAAGAATTTTCCGAATATATGATTTTCGGAATCATCCTTAATCTACTCTACGCCGGTGTTATGTACGTGGTTACAGCGGTGCTAACAGATAAAAAAGTTAATCTGGCTTAATACAAAAAGGGCGATCTCTCGATCGCCCTTTTGTAATTAATTGGAAAACACTGTTCTTCTAAGCTCATCATAATTCTCCGTAAAATCAGCTACAAGCACTGATTCACTGTTTATAGTATCGGGATAGAACGTTCCATTCGCAGGTATCTGCTGCTGTGCCATGTCATAGCTCATGAGCAGAAAGGGGGCTTTCAGTGAATAGGCGTAGAGACTAAGCCCTGAAATATTCGTTGTAACCTCCGGGAGAGCATTCATAAAGATTGCACTCAAATAAGCGGGATTCTTACACGCCTTCTTCATGGCAAGAGTAAGAACCTCCCGCTGACGGCTTGTACGCTCAAAATCTGCGTTACCCACATAGCGTATACGACTGTAGGATAATGCCTGCTTACCACTCAAAGTGTAAGTGCCGCCGCCGTCAAGAAGGTCGGCATTTCTCTTATCACCCATAAGCTCGTTTACCTCGCTTATCAGAATTTCATTGAGAGCATTTGCTTCATCGTCAGACATAGTGATCTCCACTCCACCCACTGCATCTATAACCTCTGCGCATGCAGCAAAGGTAACTATAACATAATTGTCAATCTTAATACGATAGTTTGACTCAATAGTATCCATAAGCAATTCTGCACCGCCATAGGAATAGGCTGCGTTTAGCTTACCATAGCCGTAATAATCATTGATATAAACATAAACATCCCTAAGAAAGGATGTCATGTATACGGTATTTGAATTTTTGTTTATAGACAGTAGAATCATGGAATCAGAGCGACCTCTATCCGTTTCTATGTCTCGTGAATCCGTACCTATTACAAGAATATTTTCAACAGATGAAAGAGATATCGCATCCGGCGTCCTGCTACGGTCACCTGTTGTTGTAATATTAGTGCGGAATATACCAACCAATGCCACCGCTGAATAAAGCAGAAATACTGCAATTATCAATGCAAGTATGCCTTTTAGCACCCTCTGCCATGTTGGAACAGTCTTTTTGGAAGCAGGCTTTTTTGTCTGCTTAGGTCTTGGACGTTGAGACTGGGGCTGATGATAGGACTGCTGCACCGGCATCCTCTGCTGAGGATTTCGGTTATAGCTCTGATTATAGCCCTGATTGTAATTCTGGTTATAATTTTGATTGGGCTGATTTATTCTGCTGCCGTAGCCGTAGTTTCTCACAGGCTGACGGGACTGGTTATACTCCTGATTCCGGGATTGCTGTAAGTTCTGTGCCCTGCGGCGTTCTTCCATGGCACGGCGGCGTATCTCCTCAGCACTCATCTCCTGAGTATCATATTTGTCAGAGCTTCTCTTAACATTCTGTACTGGAATAAACTGGGTTTCCTTGTCGTCGGAAAGACTTTGTCTGTTACGTAAATCCATGAATACTCCTTTCTCTTTGTCTTATTTAAGGCGGACTGCAATTGCTGTTATAGCTGCAGACGCCATCTGGAACACCATAAACATCTCCGCAGAAACGCTTTCATAGGCACTGAGTCCCACATAAAGAAGTGCAATGGCAAGACCTATTATAACCGCAACAGTCTGGAGAATAATACCCGTTGTTGCACTTCGTCTCACACGTCTTGCGTCAAGCAGAAGTCTTACAGTATCCTCTGCCTTGCCTGAGGTTATAACCGAAGCACTCACATAATCGGCGGTTTCTGTGTATTTGTTAAAGGTATCATGAAGAGCGATAGGGATGACCTTTATATCACTCTCAGAAATCTGATAAAGACCTGCTATTCTCTGTTGGGTAAGGAAACTGTCACATGACTTTACAACCAATGCAATATTTTCGTCAAGGAGACGGTGTACTTTTTCCTTCATGCGCTGGCTGGATGTGATTTTAACAAGCATCATTGCAGATACAACACCGCTTACAGAGTAATAGAGCACCTCGCTGCCGTCAACTGCATATTCAGCTTCACGCATGGGGGACGGAAGTCCCTCGATACCGTGAGCATCCATCATTTCACGATTGCCCAAAAGAACACGGCGGTTTTTAACCCAACCACTGAGACCGAAGCCTTCTTCGTAAACTACGCTGTCAACGTAAGGCAGCTGACTCTCCTCGTCAAGCATCTTACCAAAGGCATGCCATAGTACGCTGTCTGCCTGCTGTGACATAGCCGCAGAAACCAGGACTACATCCTCTATTCTGGCATCCCTAAAGGGTTTCATACCGTCTATGGTAACGTTGTTTTCATTAAAAAGCTGAGACGCACTTACAAGCATGGTATTGGTATCATAGAAGTCGTCAACACTCTGATATCCCAGAAGTGCGCAGCCACACTTTGAAAGCTTCTTAGTAATAAAGCCCAGGGGAATATTAGCCGCAAGCATAACACCTGAACAGCATCCTCCGCAAAGAAGCATTGACAGCAATGAGAGGAAGAAGCCCGGCACTGCCTCTATCGGCATAACGGTAAATCTGATTCCCGTAATAAGTGCGGCAATCAGGAATGAACCGATTACTATCATAGGTGCAACCTTTTTACAGAATCGGTCGCCGATGTCCTCGGAGTATGTATATCTGAGAAAGTCACTCATGTGACGAGCCTTTCTCATGGAAACGAGAATAGGATAGTCGTACTGTACACCGCGTGTCAGGTTTTCAGCATCACCCTCATGACTTACGTAACTGAGAACGTACTGGTCATACTTTCCTGAAATAACAGAGAAGTTCTTTACCGCACGTTTGATTATGAGTATCTTGCCCACAGCATTCATAAAGAGTATAAATATGGCTACCGGAATAAAGATATGTGCCTCGCCTCTCTCCAGACTTTCAGGAAGTATCAGTGAAACAAGGGTACTGAGAACAGCTGCGACAATAGGAGCTGCTGCCATACTGTCGCTGTCCGCACGATTTACACATAGATAGCGGATGCCGTTTGCAACCGTGGGAAAAGCAATACCCACCGCAAGCATACCCAAAATCAGCTGAAATGCACAGATAAGCGCACTGTTTTCACCGGCAAGAAAGCTCACCGCAGCACTAAGTAGAAACAGCACAAGCAGTGCTCCTGCACGGAACAGCACAGTTTTTCTGAGTATATTTATGTTTGCTCTGATTTCTGAATCATTGTTGGGGAGATGCACAGGCTGCTTGCCGTTTTCATCCTCCGGCTCGCGCATCTTCATACGTTTCTTTCTGAGACGACGTATTGCGGCTACTCTTCGTCTACGCTCACGCTCTTCCCTTGCTTCACGGCTGATAAACTTCACCGCATCTGCATGGTGTAAATCAAAAAAGAAAGGCTTGCTTTCATCCTCGGGCTTACGGGTATCATCCTCAGCCACAGGCTCTGTCTTGATGGTATCAACACGATAGCTGTGACGATTTTCCGGAGTCTTTCTGCGACGTGTTCCCGCTTCCTTTTCTTCCCTTGCACGAGTGGAGTCATCCATAGTGCGTATACTCGGCTGATAGCCGTCCTTTACTCCTTCCGCGGGCTTTTCTGATTCCACCCTTACCGCACCCTCATAGCCTGCAATGCGCTCGTTCTTCTGCTTTGGTGCAGTCTGTGGGTCAACTGCAGCTGAGTTCATAAATGAAACTTTTTCACGCATTATCTCCAATGTATGAAACGCTGCTGCACGGCTGCTTTCAATATCAGCCCTTCCTCCTGAACGTGTCTCCTGCTTTATTCGGTTTATCTTTGATTCATTCTCTGCACGTCTGAACGTACCCGGCTGCTGTGGCTTATCCAGGGACTTTGAGCCCGGAGCTGTGTGTCTCAGCAGCTGCTGTGTCTCAAGTCGTCCCGATGTTTTAACGGAACCATAGCCCTTGCCGTCCGTCTCACCGTACTCCCTAAGTATATCTTCAACTGAAAATTTCTGGTCTGCCATAATTCTTCGTTCCTGAATTCCTTACCTTACGGGCAATTCTCAAAGTCAATTGCCTCTTTGTCTTACTGCTTCGTAAATAAATATGCCTGCCGCTACAGAGGCATTGAGGGAATTTACGTGTCCCTTCATAGGAAGTCTCAGCATTGCATCGCAGGTCTTGCCTACAAGTCTACCGATGCCGAAGCCCTCCGAGCCGATTACAAAGGCCGTGCCACCCTTGAAGTCTGCTTCTGTATAATTGCTGCCGGAAGCGTCCGTGCCGTAAATCCACACGCCGTTTTCCTTGAGCTTTTCCATTGTCATGACAAGATTTGATACTCTTGCCACACGCATATAGCTTGCAGCACCTGCCGAGGTCTTGCCTACAGTGAGGTTGAGTGACGCACTTCTTCTTTTTGGAATTATAATTCCGTGAACACCTGCCGCTTCCGCTGTACGAATAATTGCGCCCAGATTATGCGGATCCTGAATCTCATCACAGATAACAATAAGAGGTGCTTCACCCTTTTCATTTGCATATTCCAGAATCTCCTCTACGGAAACATAAGTGCCGCAAGAGCCTGAGGCTGCCGCCCCCTGGTGATTTGCACCGCCTGTCATCTGAGTAAGCTTTGCATCGGTAACATTCTTTACAGGAATGCCATGTTCTTTTGCAAGGTCTGCAATCTGCCTCAGTATACCACCATTGCCACTCAGGTATACAGTATCGGGCAGGTTATCACTTTTCAGTGCTTCAAGTACGGAATTACGTCCTGCAAGAAGCTGCTCTGACTCCTGAAGAGATGTATCATTACTGTTTTGATTCTGTCTTGTGCGGCTATTATGGCTCATATATTCAAACCTCCGGATTAATTTCAAAAAAAGAAGCCGCAACACGTGCCAAAATACACGTAGCTGCGACTTTTATTATATCATGACTCACAAAAAAGCACAAGCCTTTTCAGCGCATTTTCATAAACTTTTCTGAATCTGTAAAAATCTCAGCCCATTAAGACCTTTCCTTTGTGCAATCTCGTTTTTACCTGATAATCACCACACATATCGTTACCAGAACGATGGCAGCGATTATTCCGAAAACTGTCAGCAGTCTCTTCCACACGGGCTTTTTAGAAGGCAGTCGCAACTCTTCCATTACCATTCTCGCAGCCGCTTCTGCAAGCTCAGGGGGCAAACAGCTCACTCCCGGCTTTAAATAGAACACAGCTTTTTCAAAGTAGTCGCCAGCTGGTGCCTTGACCTCAATTATCTTCTTGTGTACGCCTTTTACCATAGAAATTCTCTCCTGTTCATACAAAACTTATTACAGGAAGAGTATGAGCCGTTTTTCCAGAAATAATCAGAGGATTTAACGGTTTCAACATTCTGTGGTGGAAAAGTCGGAAATTTCGGTTGAAAAGTCTGTGGAAAGAGTGGAAAACCTAAATTTTTAGCCAACTTCCGCAATGTTGAAAGTTGGGTATCCGGCTTATTTCAAAACAGGAATGTTATAATCCTCATTTTTCTCTGTGCGAAGAGGTGCGGCGGGGAGACCGTTTTTACCATAGAGAGAAAATTCGGGGTAATCTTTCCAGGCATAGCGTGCTCTAATCGGAGTGGGAACGTTTTCCGAGGTAAGCTCTACGCTATCACCCAGAACCTTTGCCTTTGCGGGATAATAGTCACCTGTTTCACCGGCAAGCTCAAAACCCTCACCCTCGCCACGAAGTTCCAGACCATCGAAAATATTGTCAAAATAAAGGGTGAGCACATTGCCGTCGGCATAGAAGCCACGGTACATGGGAGCCAGTGCATCCTTTTCACTGCCGCCGTAAACAAGAGACATGGCGAGATTTGCCATACGCTCGCCTACAGGCTTCTTATCAGTCGGATGGATATTTGCAAATTCGCCACAGTCCAGGATAACGTTCATGGCTGTGTTTTTTATAGTTTTATAAGTCTCTTCCTGAGCTTCACGAATAAGACACCAACGCTTTGAATCGGTATCATCATCGTTGCAGAATGCAGGAAGCTGGGTAAAGATAAAAGGAAGAGTGCTGTCCTCAAAATCAGCACGCCATCTCTTGATAAGTTGTGTAAACAGGGTATAGTAGTTTTCGGGCAGATGGTCGTCGCTTTCGCCCTGATAGTACCAGAACCCCCGTACTGTGTAGGGGGTTACACGCTGAAGCATGGTTTCATAGGTGCCTGCGGGTCTGAACGGACTTTTGATGTTCATAGGACCGGGATAACGATTTTCGCCGCATCGCTCTAGAATCTCGTTCCACTTGATTTTTGGGTTTTCGGCATAGCATGCGCCCATACGCTTTTCCCATGCGGTATGATACTCTACATATTCATCGTACTCACGAATCATTTCATCGTAAGTTTTACCCTCGATTCCCTTTGCGTATGCTTCAAGGTAGCCGTGAAGAGATTCGTGTTCCTGCAAATCGGATGTGGGCATCCAACAGCTTGCGGATGTACCGCCAAGGTTACAGCCGATAATGCCAACGGTAACTCCCAGTTTTTCGGAAAGACGTTTTGCAGCGTAGTATGCAACAGCTGACCAGGTGCCTGAGTTTTCCTTAGATGCACACTTCCATGTATTAGTACGCTCATACGCTTCATAATTGTCATCCTTGAAAGTGTTACGGTATACATCATAGTAGCGAACGTCTGCGGTGGAAGCGTTTTCCATCTCCTCTGCTCCCCCATCAGAATTCATAAGGAAAAATTCCATATTTGACTGACCGCCTGCAAGCCATACTTCGCCTGTTACTACGTCAGTAAATTCCTGATAGGCGTCCTCGCCTTTTACTGTCACTGTAAAGCTGAGATTGCCCTCCATGGGTGGAAAATTCACTCTCCATGTACCGTCCTCTCGAACCGGTGTTTTCCTTATAATGCCCATTTCGGGGATAGATGCAATGACTGATTCACCCTTTGTACCTGTGCCGAAAACGGCAATCTTCTTATTCCTCTGCAAAACCATATGACTGCTGAAAACAGCTGCTGCCAATGCCATAGTATGTTCCTGCCTTTCTTTTTATCGCCCATACAAGCCGAGCAGATATGCTTTATATATATCATCTGTCTTATTATATCACAAGAATAACGTAATTGCAATGTATTTTTAATTACATAATCCAATCCATCCGATAAATTGCGTATCCGTTCATATGGAAGTCCGTTTCCTCACGGAGAACAGAAAAACCGGAGCACTATATATTGACACTGTCCTTAGAAAATGATATAATAAAGAGTGTGTATCTCCGTATAATCTGCGTGAAAATGAAAAGAATATATTCAATCTGATTTCACGAAGGAGTACACCATGAATAGTTTCAATAACAACACAGATAAACCCGAAGAGGAAAAAAACAGCTGTGAAAAACAGCTAGACGAAGCCGAGATCATAGAACAGACAGGAAGTGTCCGTTCACAGAATGCAAAGCACCTCATCCACTGTCTCAATATTATCGGACAGATTGAGGGACACGACGTTCTCTCGTCTCAGACCAAAACCACCAAATACGAACATATCCTGCCTGCACTGGTTGCGATTGAGCAAGACAGAAGCATTGAAGGTCTACTCATACTACTGAATACCGTAGGCGGAGACGTGGAAGCGGGGCTTGCACTGGCTGAGATGATTGCAGGAATGAAAATTCCCACTGTCTCGCTGGTAATCGGTGGCGGTCATTCTATAGGCGTACCACTGGCGGTAAGCGCCAGACGATCTATGATTGCACCCTCAGCTTCAATGACCGTTCATCCCGTCCGTACAAGCGGCACGGTGCTGGGCGTTTCTCAGAGCATGGAATATCTGAATCAGATACAGAACCGTATTACACGGTTCGTTTCCAATAACAGCAATATATCCGAGGAGAAGCTTGTTTCCCTTATGCACAACACCGAAGCCCTCACTACGGACCTGGGTACCATCCTGAATGGCAGTGAAGCAGTAGACGTAGGGCTTATTGACGAAATAGGTAGTCTGTCTAATGCCCTTGAAAGGCTCTATGAGATGATTGAACAGTCAGATGCCCGCTATCCAGGATAATTGCAGCTTTAAAAACAGAAAGGACATCCCGTGGCTAAGAAAAAAACAGAATCCCATCCCATTCCCGATACAGACATAGAATCCGCAAAGGAGATAGGCAATCAGGCACTGAAAAAACTGAAAAAGCGTGGTCTGGTTAAAAAAACAGAGGACGACGATGCTCCCGACAAGTTTCGTGCGGCAGTTCTCTTTGTATTTATGATTTTCTTTCTGCTTCTGGTCTTCGTGGAGGGCTCTGCCGGTTGGAAGCTTCTCCACAACATCACCAGAGGCGTTTTTGGCGTAACAACCCTCCTCATTCCCATACTCATAGGCATGGCAGCATGGAAGGCTGACTCCGACGATGAGGACGCTATCCAGGCTACCGCCAAGTGGAATATAATTATTACTGTCATTATTTCCGGTGCCGTACAGGTGCTTTTCACAGGTGATACAGGTGAAAACAACCTTTTAAAGTACATAAAGCACCTCTATGAGGACGGAATTGAAAACACCTTTGGCAGCGGCGGCGTTGTAAGTGCGATTCTCTCTTACCCTCTGCTCACCTTCTTCGGTACTACAGGTGCAAGAATCGTTATCATTCTCATTCTCCTTATACTCATGTTCTGGATTTCCAAGAAAAGCCCCAGAGACTTGATTTACATGATGACTCATCCCATGGGCGACCCCTATTCAAGTGACAATGATGAGGAGGTTGACGAGTTCAATATTCCCATGGACTATACAAGTGACAACAGGCAGTTCAAAGACAGCTCCTACAGTAGCTACGACCCGGATCCTTTACCAACGGAAGAACCGAAGAAGCAGAAAACCATAGGCAAGAAGCTCAGAGACTTTTTCTTTCCCAGTTCGCAGGATGAAGAGTATGACGACACAGGCGCATACTCACAGGATTTACGTATGCCCGCCTACAAGGCTGACTACCCCGATGAAGTCCCTGACTCCTTCATTCAAGAACCATCCGCTCAGCCCGCCTATGACGACATGATTTATACTCCCGTTCCCGATGCTGCACCCAAGAACTACAACGGTGAGCTTGATTCAATTATACAGGACACACGTAATCCAAATGCAGCCGCACCTGAGGGTATAAACGCCGAAATCAACACTCCCTACGGTATGCCAACCGACGAGGACGAAGTGGCTCAGCACGTGAAAAAATCCCCTAAGAAACCTCATGCAGCGTATAAACTTCCCCCTATGAGCCTTTTGAAAAACGGCTCTGTACCTACAAATCCCAATCAGATCAGAGAGGAACTTTCAGAGAAGGCGTCCATACTTATGGATACTCTGAAAAGCTTCAACGTTGATGTTCGCATTTCAGGAATCTGTCCCGGACCATCTGTTACACGCTATGAGATCCAGCCCGCAGCCGGCGTAAAGGTTTCCAAAATAACAGGTCTGGCCGACGACATTGCTCTTGCCCTTGCTGCAAACGGCGTTCGTATCGAAGCACCAATCCCGGGCAAATCAGCTATCGGCATCGAGGTTCCCAACACAACCAAAGATACCGTTGCACTCCGTGATATTCTGGAAAGTGACGCCTTCAAAAATTCCAAGAGCAAGCTTACCTTCGCTCTTGGTAAGGACATTGCGGGCAGTGCAATTGTGGGTGATGTGGCAAAAATGCCTCATATGATTATTGCAGGTACAACCGGCTCAGGTAAGTCGGTCTGCACCAACTCCATTATCATGAGCTTCCTTATGAACGCTTCACCTGACGAAGTAAAGCTCATTCTTATTGACCCGAAAATCGTTGAATTCAGAGTTTACGAGGGTATACCTCACCTACTCATCCCTGTTGTAACCGACCCTAAAAAGGCGGCGGGAGCTCTTAACTGGGCTGTACAGGAAATGCTGAGACGATACAAGCAGTTTGCGGAAAATAATGTCCGTGACATCTACGACTACAACGAAAAGGCAGCTTTTCCAGGCAGCGAGCTTGAAAGAATGCCGCAGATAGTTATTGCAATCGACGAGCTGGCCGACCTTATGATGGCAGCTTCAAAAGAAGTTGAGGACTCTATCTGCCGTCTGGCTCAGATGGCACGTGCTGCGGGCATGCATCTTATCATTGCAACTCAGCGTCCCACAACCGATATTATCACAGGTCTTATCAAAGCCAACATCCCAAGTCGTATTGCACTCTCCGTTAAATCACAGATCGACTCACGTACTATTCTTGACGTTGGCGGTGCGGAGAAGCTTCTCGGTCACGGCGATATGCTCTACGTTCCCAACGGTGTACCCAAGCCCGTAAGAGTTCAGGGTTGCTACACCTCTACCGCAGAAATCGAGAGGGTTGTTGACTACGTTAAAGAGCAGTGTCAGCATACCTATGACCCCGACATCATGCAGGAAGTTGAAGAAAACATCCCTGTTACAAAGGCTGACAAGGCTGCCGCTCAGAATAACAGTGACAATGCCATAGAAGCAGGCAGTGACGCTGAGCTTATCGAAAAAGCAATTGACATCGTTGTACAGGCAGGTCAGGCTTCAACCTCTGCTCTCCAGAGACGTTTAAAGCTTGGCTATGCAAGAGCCGCTCGCATTATGGACGAGCTTGAAAGTATGGGCATTATCGGCCCCTATGAGGGTGCCAAACCCAGACGTGTCCTTCTCACACCTCAGCAGAACGCTGAGCGCAGAGCACAGAAATAATGCAGAAGCCGCTGAAAGGAGCATACCGTAATGAACAGATTTCTCCCCGTTACCTATGATGAAATGACAGCAGCAGGAATTATACAGCCTGATTTTGTATATGTTACAGGTGACGCTTATGTAGACCATCCGAGCTTCGGTGCGGCTATCGTTTCCCGTCTCATAGAATCCCTGGGCTTCACTATTTGTATGCTACCTCAGCCCAATTGGAGAAACACCGAGGACTTTATGCGCTTCGGAAAACCAAGACTCGGCTTTCTTGTTACGGGTGGCAATATTGACTCCATGGTTGCACACTATACAGCCGCTAAGAGAATACGCAGCGATGACATGTATTCACCCGGTGGCAAGGCCGGTAAAAGACCCGACCGTGCAGTTACAGTCTATTGTAAAAAGATCCGTGAAGCCTACCCCGATGTAGCTATTGCCATAGGCGGACTTGAGGCTTCCCTCAGACGCTTTGCACACTATGACTACTGGGACGACGCAGTTCACCCGTCTATACTACAGACAAGCGGTGCTGACCTGCTTATGTATGGCATGGGCGAACATCAGATAACCGAACTATGTACACGTCTTGGAAATGGTGAGCACATCTCACAGATTCGTGACATCCGTGGCACATGCTATATGTGTGACCCTGCGGAAACACCCTGGGGCGGTGTACAGTGTCCCGACTTTGCACAGGTATCAAGCGATAAGAAAGCCTATGCTAAAGCTACACGTCAGCAGTACGACCAGCAGGACGAAGTTTACGGTAAGATAGTACTCCAGCGTCACGGAAATCGTATGCTTGTACAGAACCCGCCTGCACTTTCTCTCACTCAAGAGGAGCTTGACGCAGTTTACCGTCTACCCTTTACAAGAGAAGTTCATCCCATGTATGAAAAGGACGGAGGCGTACCCGGTATAGCTGAGGTACAATTCTCCATTGCACATAATCGCGGTTGCTTCGGCTACTGCAACTTCTGCTCAATCGCTCTTCACCAGGGCAGAAAAGTTACGTGCAGAAGCGAGGAATCCGTTCTTGAAGAGGCAAAGAAAATCACATCTATGCCAAACTTCAAGGGCTACATCCACGACGTTGGCGGCCCTACAGCTAACTTCCGTCACCCATCCTGTGAAAAGCAACTTAAAGCCGGCATGTGCAAAGGCAAGAAGTGCCTGGCACCAACTCCCTGTCCTGCCATGAAAGCCGACCACAAAGAGTATCTTCAGATGCTCAGAAAGCTTCGCGCTCTTCCAAAGGTAAAGCGTGTATTCATAAGAAGCGGCATAAGATTTGACTATCTTCTCGCAGACAAGGACGACAGTTTCTTCAAGGAGCTTGTAAAGGAACACGTAAGCGGTCAACTTAAAGTCGCACCTGAGCACTGCAGCAATACAGTCCTTGACAAAATGGGCAAGCCTCATATTGAAACTTACAATAAATTCCAGAAACGCTTCTACGAAATTACCAAAAGCATAGGCAAGGAACAGTATCTTGTACCCTACCTTATGTCCTCTCATCCGGGAAGCACTTTGCAGGAAGCTATAAGCCTTGCGCTCTATCTCCGTGACAACAAGATTCACCCCGAGCAGGTGCAGGACTTCTATCCCACCCCTGGTACCATCTCCACCTGTATGTACTATACCGAACTTGACCCATACACCATGGAGCCTGTTTATGTGCCCAAAACTCAAAAGGATAAAGCCATGCAGCGTGCTCTCCTACAATATTTCAAACCCCAGAATAAAGCTCTTGTACTGGAGGCACTAAGACGTGCAGGCAGACATGATTTAATAGGAACAGGTGCGGGATGCCTCGTGGCTCCCGACCATGAAAGTGCAAATCTCAATCGCAAAGGAGATAAAGGTAAATGGCAAAAGCAATCCCAAAAGCCGTCTTTACAGCACAGACAAACAAACCAGCCCAGAAAAAGCGCAAGCCCACAAAAAAGAAAAAAAAGCTCTCGCAAGCCAAGATAATGACTATCTCCGCAGCAGGCGTTTTGTCGGTTGCATTTCTCTACCGTGCTTCCGGGTGCTATGTGACACTGTATGAACCATACGGCAGTGACCAGATTTTCGCAGATGTTCCATCAGAAGGGGAAACTGCGGTACATTTTCTGGATGTGGGACAAGGTGACAGCATTCTCATATGCGGCTCTGAGAAAAACGTCCTCATTGACGGTGGCGAGCGTGAATACGACGATGACGTTTTAGCAGCACTCAAGCACTATGACGTTGATACTATAGACTACATTATTGCAACCCACCCTCACTCCGACCACATAGGCGGTCTTGTGGGTGTGCTTGAAGAAGCGGCAGTCTATAATACCCTGGATATTAAAAATGTTATAATACCCGATATTCCCGAAAGTGACATTCCCACAACAACGGTTTTTTCCGACTTCCTGGATGGCGTTGAAGCTAACGACCTGAGCATAACTTTCGCAGAATACAAGACGACTATTGACCTTGGCAGTGGCACACTCACTCTCTATCCGCCTGTGGCAGGAGAAAATTACAGTTCGCTGAACGATTACTCCGTCTGTGCCCATTTGCAGTGCGGTGAAACCTCCTTCTTCTTCGCAGGAGACATGGAGCAGCCTGAGGAAACCGACCTCCTCGAAGGTGGTTATCTCTGGGACGTTGAAGCGGATGTTTTAAAGGCAGGACATCACGGCAGTGAAACTTCCTCCTCAAAAGCCTTTCTCTCCCAGATTGACCCGGAATACGTGGTTATATCCTGCGGTGAGGGCAATAAATACGGTCATCCCCACAGCAGCGCAATCGAACGCTTCAAGATGTTTACCGATTCAATCTATCGCACCGATATTAACGGTACCATCACCTGCGTAACCGATGGCGAGAATCTTACATGGACAATGAAAGGCGACTAATTATGTTATACAGCATTGACAGAATAGATGGACAGTGGGCGGTTATCATATCAGAAAATGACGGCGCAGCGCTTACCATACCCGTCTGTACGCTCCCTGCCGGTACAAAGGAAGGCAGCATTATCATCGAAGAGGGCGGAGCTTACACCCTTGACAGCAACAGAAGCGATGAGAAACGACATTCTGTTTACGACCGTGTCAGGAGGCTTAGCAAAGGATAAATCATGGAAACAGAACATCTTATTATAGGTGGCGGTGCAGCGGGTGTTTTTGCCGCGCTGACTATCGCCGGACAAGGCGGCAAATGCATTATACTGGAGCGGAACGACTACATCGGCAGAAAGCTTCGTATCACAGGCAAAGGCAGATGCAACCTCACAAACAACTGCGATACAGATACTCTCATTGCAAAAATTCCGCAAAACGGACGTTTTCTCTATAGTGCATTTTCAAGGTGTACTCCACAGGACGTTATGGAACAGTTTGAATCCATGGGCGTGCCCCTGAAAACAGAACGGGGAAATAGAGTTTTCCCTGTAAGTGACAAAGCGGCAGACATTTGTGAAGCACTGAAACGCGCCCTTAAAAAGGCAGGCATCCCCGTTATAAAAGCAAGAGTGAAAAAGCTTCTCACAGAAAACGGCAGATGTACAGGCGCACTCACAACTGACGGCACAGTTTACCACGCTGAAAATGTACTTCTTGCAACAGGCGGTGCATCCTACCCTGTTACAGGTTCTACAGGTGACGGATACGACTTTGCCAAGGCGGCAGGTCACACCATCATAGAACCTGCACCCTCTCTTGTGCCTTTAACAGTACGAGAAAGGCTATTTTCCGAAGCGGCAGGGCTTACCCTTAAAAATGTCCGTCTAAGGATTTATGAGGGCAGCAAGTGCCGTTATGACGACCGAGGCGAGGTAATGCTTATGAGTTACGGTCTGTCTGGTCCGCTTACCCTCAGTGCAAGTGCTGTGCTTACCGACCCAACCAGAGGACAATATACCGCAAGTCTTGACATGAAACCCGCTCTTACGGAAAAGCAACTTGACGGGCGGCTTTTACGTGAATTCGAGGAAGCAAAAAATGCAATCCTGGGAAATGTAATGCGAAAGCTTCTTCCCGGTCAGCTTATTGCACCCATTTGCGATACAGCCGGAGTAAAACCCGACACAAAGGTGAGCGTTGTTACTAAGGCACAACGCAGCAGTATTATATGCGCACTTAAAGATACAGTGTTTCACATAACGGGAACTCGTCCCATAGAGGAAGCTATTGTAACCCGCGGCGGTGTAGCTGTCAGGGAGATAAACGCTAAAACTATGGAATCAAAACTCCTGCCGGGACTCTATTTTGCAGGAGAAATCATTGACGCTGACGGATACACCGGTGGCTTCAATCTACAGATTGCCTTTTCAACCGCTTACAGCGCAGGCTGTGCAATGGCGGCTGACATATATTAATTTATTTACTTCAAAGGAGAGCAAAGTAAAAAATGAAAACTACAAACATTGCCATTGACGGTCCCGCCGGCGCGGGCAAAAGCAGTATCGCAAAAGAAATTGCATCGGAGCTAGGCTTTATCTATGTGGATACAGGCGCACTCTATCGTACAGTGGCACTCTACGTACAGAACAACAACATTACAAGTGACAAGGA
The DNA here is from genome assembly GCA_964594275.1 of uncultured Ruminococcus sp. Lineage (GTDB taxonomy): Bacteria > Bacillota > Clostridia > Oscillospirales > Ruminococcaceae > Ruminococcus_C. The sequence continues at coordinate 29,788 of CAZQMA010000008.1, forward strand.
GCTTATAAATCGTCTTGATGACATCGAAATAGACCTTAGCTTTATCGGCGGTACACAGCGTATCTCACTGGATGACGAGGATATTACCGACGACATCCGTACACCGGAGATTTCCATGGAGGCTTCAAGGGTTTCCGCTATCCCCGAGGTTAGAGAGTTTCTCTTTGACCTTCAGCAGAAGATGGCTAAGGAGCATAACGTTATCATGGATGGTCGTGACATCGGTACTATTGTACTACCCGATGCAGACCTTAAAATCTTCCTCACAGCTTCTGCCGAAGAGCGTGCAAGCCGTCGCTATATGGAGATGCAGGACAGAGCCGACTGTCCCACGTATGAGGAAATAAAGGCTGACATAATAAAGCGAGACTATGATGATTCCCACAGAGCCATTGCACCCCTTAAACAGGCTGATGACGCTGTTCTCATTGATACCACCGATATGGGATTCCATGAAGTATGCGAAGAGATTCTCTACCTCATCAAAGGTCGCCTGGATATTGAAGTGTAAGGAGCGTGTGTTATGCGTTTTTATATTGTATGGTTTCTCTACCATGTGGCATACTGGCTTGTAAGAATCGTTCTCTTCCCTGTTTATAGTATAAAGTTTGAGGGCAGAGAGAATCGTCCCAAAACAAAATCCGCTGTATTTGCTTCCAACCACCGAAGCTACCTCGACCCAGTTCTCGTGGCAATGTCTGCGCCCTATCCTTTTACATATATAGCAAAGGAGTCACTCTTCAAGACTCCCGGCTTCTCCCATCTTATACGTTTTATGGGTGCATTCCCCGCCTCATCCTCAAAGAACCCCAATTACAACATGATGGACGAAGCGGTTAAGAAGCTTAATGACAAGTGCTATATGACAATTTTCCCCGAGGGTACACGTCACACTGACGGTAAAGTCGGCAAGGCTAAGTCAGGCGTGTGCGTACTATCCGCTAAAAGTGGCGTTCCCGTTGTACCCATCGGTATTATCTTCAATTCAAACAACCTCCATTTCCGCAGTAAAATCGTTGTGAGAATGGGTAAGCCATTATATCCCGAGGACTACGGTCTCACTCCCGATTCAAGTCCGCTTGAAATGAAGCAGATGAAGGATGACATCATGGCTTCCATCAAGGAAATGGTTGAAGAAAACCCACCATTTGAAATTATCCACGATGAGCCTAAGCACAAGTCCTCCAAAGAAAGAGCAAGAGAGGCGAGAGAAAAGTCAAAGACTTCTGAGGAGAAATAAACTATGGTACAAATTACTGTTGCTAAATCCGCAGGCTTCTGCTTCGGCGTTGACCGTGCGGTTAAAATGACCTACGAAGCTCTTGACAAATACTCCGCTGTTGCTACTTTGGGACCCATCATCCACAATAACAACGTAGTTGATGATATGATCAGACGCGGCGCACGCATCATAAACGAGGTAAGCGAGCTGCATGAGGGTGAATGTGCCGTTATACGCTCCCACGGCGTAAGCCGTAGCGTTTACGAGGAACTGGCGGCTCTGGGGAATCCCTACATCGACGCTACTTGTCCATTTGTAGCCAAGATTCACAAAATCGTTGCCCGGCATACGGCACAGAAAGACTACGTTCTCATTGCAGGCGACGCCAACCATCCTGAGGTTGCCGCAATTGTGGGACATTGCAACGGAAACTGCTTTGTATTTGAGGATGACGCATCTCTTGTAAATTTTTTAAGTACAAAGTATGAATGTTTAGGCAAAAGACTTGCAATTGTTGCCCAAACAACGTATAATATATTAGTATGGGAAAAGTGTATTAATGCTCTACCAAAAGACGATCCGAATATAATGGTTTATGACACAATTTGTCATGCAACACAGGTGCGGCAGTCCGATGCAGACGAGCTTTCCAGGCGGTCAGATCTCATGATAATCGCCGGCGGAAAGCACAGCTCCAACACGGTCAAGCTGTTCGACGTGTGCAGAAAAAACTGTAGATCCTATCATATCGAGACATCGGATGAGCTGTATACTCTCAACCTGCGTAATGCACGTACTATCGGCATTACCGCCGGAGCGTCCACACCGGCACATATTATTGAGGAGGTAAAAACCACTATGACTGAAATCATGACAGAGGACAACATGAATTTTGAAGAACTTCTTGATCAGTCCTTCAAGAAAATACATACAGGAGAGAAAGTTAAGGGCACTGTAGTAGCAACTAACAGCAACGAAGCTATCGTTGAAGTTGGCACAAAGCATACAGGCTATGTACAGCTCAGCGCGCTGACTGACGACCCCACACTGACACCGGCTGACGTTGTTAAAGTTGGCGATGAGATCGACCTGATTGTAATCAAGATCAATGACCAGGAAGGTATTGCAATGCTTTCCAAGAAGAAAGTTGACGAGCAGAAGGGCTTTGAGGAAATCATCAAGGCTAAGGAAGAAGAGACTGTACTTGAAGGTACAGTACAGAGCGTTGTTAAGGGCGGCGTTATCGTTGCTTACGCAGGCGTTCGTGTATTCATCCCCGCTTCTCAGAGCGGTCTGCCCAGAAACGCAGAAATGGATGTTCTGCTCAAGACAAAGGTTAAGTTCATAATTCTGGAAGTTAACGAGCACAGACGCCGTGCTGTCGGTTCTATCAGAGCCGTACAGAAGGCTGAGCGTGACGCTGCCAAGGCTAAGTTCTGGGAAACTGCTGAGGTTGGCGCAACTTATAAGGGCGAGGTTAAGTCCCTCACCAACTATGGCGCATTCGTAGACCTGGGCGGTATCGACGGTATGGTACACATCTCCGAACTGTCCTGGAAGCGCATCAAGCACCCCTCTGAGGTTGTTAAGGTTGGCGATTTCATCGAAGTTTACATCAAGGAAATCGATCCTGAGAACAGCCGTATTTCTCTGGGTTACAAGAAAACTGAGGATAATCCCTGGGATAAGTTCAACGCTGAATATAAGATCGGCGATACTATCTCTGCAAAGATTGTTTCTATCACAAGCTTCGGTGCATTCGCACAGATCACAGACGGTGTTGACGGTCTGATTCACATTTCTCAGCTGGCTAACAAGCGCGTTGACAATGTTAAGGACATCGTTTCCGTTGGTGACGTTGTAGATGTTAAGATTATCGACATCGACATCGAAAACAAGAGAATCAGCATCTCCATGAGAGCTCTCCTGGAAGATTCCGCTGAGGAAGCTGACGAAGCAGAGGACGCTGAATAAGCTTAAACACAAAAATGTAAGGACTGTCTTTCCAGACAGTCCTTTTCTTTTACGCAAAAGGACGACCGAAGCGGTCGTCCTTCTTATTATGCTATTTCATTCCAATCCATCGCCATGGCATATTCTTCCAGTAATCCCCTGCATAGTCAATACCAACACGCACATCAGTTTGAAGCAATGGCTTAAAACCTTCGTCCTCTATCCATAAATCAGGGTGAGTTACAAAGCTGTCTCCGTTGAAACTTTTGTTTATCTGTAGATATTTTGTAAGCTTTGCAGGACCATTGTGCACTTCTCCAGCACGTATAAGCACACCTTGCGGCTCGTCACACTCTCCTGTTATAACATTCATCAGCCAATGTATGCCATAGCAGAGGTAGACATAGATAACGCCGCTTTCACGATAGAGAAGCTCTGTTCTTGGTGTACGTCCCTTGGAGGCATGACAAGCGAGATCCTCTGTGCCACGGTAGGCTTCCGTTTCCGCAATCCGTTCACGTAAAACGCTACCGTCAGGAAGCCTCCTGCATATAACCTTCCCTACAAGGTCAGGTGCAACTTCAAGGCAGTCACGATGATAAAATTCTTCACTGAGCCTTATGCTCATCACTTACGCTCCTTTGCAAAAGCCTTAGTTTTTTCGGCAGGTGTAACATAAACCGTATGCTGATTTGAGAAGATAACCATACCCGGTTTAGCACCTGCGGGTTTCTTAACATACTTCACAAGACAGTAGTCAACAGGCACCTGTGAAGAGGTCTGCGCCTTGCTGTGATACGCCGCCAGTGAAGCCGCTTCAATGATAGTTTCCATGGGTATCTCTTCGCCGCAAGTACGAATGATGACATGTGAGCCGGGTATATTCTGAGTATGAAGCCACATATCAAGCTTTTCTGAGTCTTTCAGGGTAAGCTTGTCGTTTTGCTTATTATTTCGTCCAACAAGGATTTTGTAGCCATCGGAGGACACATATTCAATTGGCGGCTGAGATTTGGGTACCTTGCCTTTCATTCTCGCACCACGTACATAGCCCTGCTCTGCCAGTTCAAGCCTCAGCTGTTCAAGGTCACTTTCTGTCTCTGCACGCGTAAGTACATCGAGAACGCTGTCAAGATAGCTAAGTTCCTCCCTGCCCGCTTCAATCTGCTGTGCAAGGATTTTCTCCGCAGTGCATGACTTTTTGTATACACTGTAGTAACGCTGTGCGTTCTGAGGAGGCGTGAGTCTCGGGTCAAGTGCAATAGTTATCTGAGGGCAGCTTTCCTCATAAAAATCCTCAATCACAGCCTCCGTATCACCCTTTTGTATGCGGTAGAGGTTTGCCGAGATAAGGTCGGCTTTACGTCTCATAATATCTTTTTCGCCGCAATCCATAAGCTCCTCTGTCTGAGAAGCAATACGCCTTGTGATTCGCTCGGTAGTTTGTATCAGGAGACGGAAGAGGTCGTTTGCTCGCTGCTTCATTCTAGCCACGCGGTCACGCTGAGCATAGAAGTGGTCAAGAAGTGCGCAGGCTGACTCCATCTCACGGGTGACCATAAGTGAGCCATATTGGTGAAGCGGCAGGAATGAAAAGTCCTTCAACTGACCCTCACGGGTTGAAGCAATGGTGAAACGACATTCGTCCTCAGTGAGCATAGTTTTGGTGCGGCTTATGGCGTAAAGGAGACGGTCATACATGTCGTCCGTCATAGTTTCCGTTCTCAGTTCCTCACCTCGTCCCGCATAAAACGCCCACTCCCTCGCAAGCACCGGAGAAACGCCCTCTAAGGCACTTATAAGCATTTTGGGCAAACTACCCGATGAAGTCTTTAAAGCCTTTCTCAGCTCATCCTGAGAGCAACTGAGAAAGTTTAAACGTTCATCACGCGGAGGCAGCTCGTATTTGACACCGGGAAGTACCAGTCGTTTGCCCGACATCTCAGCATCAACACGCTTTATACTGTCAATAACCCTGCCATCTTCACCTATCAGAATCAAATTTGAATACCTGCCCATTATCTCGCAGGCAAGGGTCATCTGTACAACATCGCCCAATTCGTTAATACAGGAAAAATCAAAGTAGAGCACTCGCTCCAGTCCATCCTGACGAATAGAAAGAAGCTTTCCGCATCCCAGACGCTTACGGAGAAGCATACAGAACATGGGCGGTACCTTGGGATTTTCCACCTGTACGTCTGTAAGGTGAACACGTGCTCTGTCCGCCGAGGCAGAGATAAGCACCTTATACGCACCCTCACGGGTACGCATGGATATTACAATTTCCTCTCGAGCGGGCTGGTGTATCTTCTCAACCCTTGCACCGATAAGACATTCCATTTCCTTTTTTACCGTATATAAAAATGCGCCGTCAAGTGCCAATGGCTATACCTCCTTTTCATATGAGAGAAGTTGGAAGGCTACTTCCGTGTGAAGCTCTGTTAATGCTTCAAGCCGCTTGTGCTCCTCTCGTCCTGTTTTATAGTAATAGGGTGTCATTGAGAAAAGGCTCTGTATATCCTCGCTGTTATCAAGATATATTTCAGAGCGAACCTTCTCTGCTCCCAAGAATTTAAAGCCCTGAAGCTCATAGTCCTGAACCCGATTTGCATATGGCTTATCGTAGATAGCTTTTTTTAGTCCCATAAGGTGGTTTTCATCCGGGATAACGAGAATCATTTTACCATCCGGTTTAAGCACTCGGCTGAACTCCACCCCGCAGTATGGCGCAAAAAGGGACGTGAGTACGTCACAGCTTCCGTCCAGTACAGGCAGATGGAACACGCTGCCCACCGCAAAATCCGCCGCTTTACAGCTCTTAGCCGCCGCATCAACCGCACATTTTGCTATATCAACGCCGTAGATGGAAAAGGCTTGACCTTTACTTTCAAGTGCTGTGCAAACATTCTTGGTATAGTAGCCCTCACCGCAGCCTGCATCAAGAAGAATGCTACCCTCAGCCATAAAACCAAGAACAAGTTTGCAAAGCACATCGCTCATGGGTTTATAGTAATCCTTGGAGAGAAAGTCACGTCTTGCCTTTACCATGAGAGCATTGTCACCGGGATCTTTGGTACGTTTACGGTTTGCAGGCAAGAGGTTTACATAGCCGCTTTTAGCACAATCAAAAGTGTGACGTTTACCGCAAACAAGGCTTCTTCCCTCTGTAATCAAAGCTTCACCGCATACAGGACAGCTCCAGATGCTCATTTCTCTTCCCCTCCGTAGATGTATGAAACAGGATCGCAGAGATCGCCTACAATAATCTGAGCCTCGGGAAGTGCATTTCTAAGCTTCGTTGCCAAAATATCTGCGGCAATGCACTCTGTGTGATAGTGTCCACAATCAAAAAGAGCAATATTCATATTTTTAGCCGCATACCAGCGATCATGCTTTACGTCTCCTGTGATAAACGCATCACATCCCAAAGTAAACGCTTTCTCCAAGAGACTGCTTCCGCTTCCGCCGCACACTGCGATTTTTTTAAGAGGCTTGTCTGCGCCTGTGTATCGTACAACCGTACATCCAAGAGTTTTTTTTAGCACTGCACCCAACTCCTCTGAAGTGAGGCTGGCGTGGCTTTCAGCTATCCAGCCGAAGTCCTCCAGGGAGGCTGTAATTTCTCCCAGTGCAAGGTCGCTACTCAGCATATTGTAAAGTCTTGCATTGATGCCCTCCGATGCCATGTCGAGAGGTGTGTGGACGCAAATAGCCGCCATATTCGCCGCTGCAAGCTTCCACACCGGGTCACATGGAACAAGACTCTTAAAGGGTGAAAAGATAATGGGGTGATGTGCAACCATCATCTGTGCACCTACGGCTTTTGCCGCTTCTATAGACTCATTTGAAATGTCAATGGTAACATAGATTCTGTCAGCCGCCATAGAATTGTCTCCCACAAGGAGACCGCTGTTATCCCATTTTTCCTGTGTGGCAAAAGGCGCAAATTCGTCTATTGCCTTATATACATCTCCTGCTGTAATCATAGTGTCTCTTTTACTCCTTTCAGCATTTCCCGAAGCTCATGCGCAAGGCTCTTATAGTACATGCTTTCCCCAGGTGCAGCTTTTTCCATCTGAGATGAGAGCCGCTCAAAGTGCCTGAGCCTGAACTCTGCAAATTGAATTGCGGTTTTATCGCTGAAATTGAGTCTGCCTATCTCTCTTTCAAGGTCTGACAACTCGTATTTCACACCGCTGTAGCGTGCCTTCATCACTGTATAGTAAAACTTGCCCTCATGGACAATCTTCTCGTCTGTTATATCAAACCCCTCTCCTGCAAGCCATTCTCTGAGAACAGCGTGCTTTGTCATGGGCTGTAAAATCAAGTTCACATTTTCTTTTATAAAGCTACACTGACTTAAAATATGAACGATGGTTTCACCGCCCATACCTGCAATCACAACATCAGTCACATCCTCTAACGGCACCTGCATAAGACCATCTGACAGAATAACATCGGCATGCCCCAAAAGCCCTGCCTCAGCCAGTGTACGTCTAGCAGCTTCCAGGGGACCCTCTGCAACGTCCGAAGCTATAACACGACTGCATTTGCCGCTTTTCAGAAGCTCTGCCGCAAGGTAAGCATGGTCGGTACCAACATCGCAGGCAACGCCCTCGCCCGATACAAGCTCTGCACAAGCTGCAAGTCTGTTTGTAAGCATATATATCACCTCATAAAAAAGGACTGTCGCATATATTTTTTGCAACAGTCCCATAGAATCACTTACGCCTTATCGGCAAGCTGTGCATTCAGCTTTTCAAGGAGAGCTTCACAGTCAACGCCGTGAACCATGCAAGCCTCTTCAACTGTCTCACCTCTTGATGCAGGGCATCCTAGGCAGTGCATACCGATTTCCAGGAAAGTCGGTGCAGTTTCAGGTGCGATATCAAGAATATCGCCGATAATAGTTTCCTTTGTAATAGTAACAGCCATTGTTTTTCCTCCTGTTTTTTAGGTAACTCCGAACAAAGGTTGTACATCAGATGCAAGCATATGGCGTGCAAAGCCGTCAGTCGGACTTTGTGCGGTGTTGCCTTTAATAATTTACTTATTTATGCAAGACAAGGCACGGCTTTCGCCATGCCCCGCTTCATTTTCTTTTTTATTCAGCCTTCATCTTTGCGAAGCACTCACTGCAGTAAACTGCACGATCTTCTCTGGGCTGGAAGGGTACCTTCGCCTCGCCGCCGCAAGATGCGCATGTTGCAATGAACATTGTGCGCTCAGGCTTTGCAGAAGCACCTGCTGCGCCCTTCTTAGCGTCACGGCATGCCTTACAGCGCTTGGGTTCGTTTACGAAACCCTTTTCAGCGTAGAATTCCTGCTCGCCGGCTGTGAAAACGAATTCCTCGCCACAATCCTTGCATACTAAAGTCTTATCCTCGTACATAGTGACCTTTCCTTTCTGAATCTTCCCTTTGGAAAATTCCGCTGCTGCGTCATGACAGCAGCTTTGCTGAGTTGTTATGGACCGGGAACGGATTCACACCGACACCTGACATTACGTCTTGCTCTGCTGTTAAGCTACCGGACCGTATTTGTACCGCTTCAAAGGCTACGAAGCTTTCGCTTTGCTCTTTGCAGTGCATTATCCACTGTTTTCGGAGAAACGTTCAACCGCCTTGCAATCTCTGCATAGCCTGCACCGCCCATGAACATCATGCACACATGATATTCACGCTTTGACAGCCGCGTTATCATATCCTTCCACAAATCAAGCCATTCCTCACGCTGCATTACAATAGAATCCGGACGTGCCGATATATCCTCTGTCTCAAAAATCGGGTCACCCGAGTCACCTATAGGCGTGGGGTTACGACTGCTGCTGCGTACTAAAGAAAGCATTCTGTTTGTTATGCAGGTATCTGCATATGTGGAAAATCTGATATTTCTGCTTTCATCGAAGCCTGCTACAGCAGACAAAAGCCCCATAAATCCTTCCTGTGCAAGGTCATCCGCATCGGCACTACCGTGAAGCCGTGATGCCTTCCAGCGGATAAGCTTTGTATATCGTGTTATCAGCTCACACATAGCATCTGTATCATCCTCTGCGATTGCCGCAAGCTGTTCATCTGTATAATGCTCAGGACTCAGATTGTTCAACCGTTTACTCCCTATATTTGCCATTTGATTAAATCTGTACCTTTTTATTATAGCCAAATTCCACCGTCTTGTCAATATAATTCCACAAAAAATAAAATATATCCGAGAAAAAATAGCATTTCAAACAGTTTCACTCCCCGCACTTTTGCCATAATGAACAAAAAACTGCTGCGGCACACTTCTGCCACAGCAGTTTAGTATATATCTTATCTTTCGTCCAGAATCTTAAAGATGGTTTCCCATTCATCAGGCTTCAGGAGAGATTCCTTGGTAGCTTTGGGAGTTTCCTGTACAGGATCAGCGGACTTTTCATTGGGAGCTGCGGGTGCTTCAACCACAACAGGAGCTTCCTCCGCTACAGCTTCTTCAACAGGAGTAGCTTCAGAATTAGGAGTGGGATCCGGGTCGTTAAAGCCTGTAGCAATCACTGTGATAGTCATTTCATCGTGCATATCTTCCTTGAATGCTGTACCAAAGATGGACTCAACATTGTCAGCAGCCTTTTCAGTAATGAGCTTTGTAGCTGCATCCACATCAGAAGAAAGGACATCTTCGCTCATGGTGATATTTATAAGCAGACGCTTAGCACCTGCAATAGAAGTTTCCAACAGCGGACTCTCAATAACTTCCTGAGCTGCAACCTTAGCCTTGTCCTTACCTGAGCCATGACCGATAGCCATATGAGCGAAGCCGGCGCCACGCATAATGGTTGTAATATCAGCAAAGTCAAGGTTGATATATCCTTCCTCAACGATAAGATCAGATATGCTACGTACACCCTTTTCCAGAATTTCATCCGCAAGAGCAAAGGATTCGCGCATAGTCAGAGGCTTATCAGAGCCATCAAGAAGCTTTTCATTGGGTATAACGATAAGAGAGTCAACATACTTCTTCAGCTCTTCAATGCCGTTCTCAGCCTGAATCATCTTCTGCTCACGCTCAAAAGCGAAAGGCTTTGTAACAACAGCTACTGTCAAAATACCTGCATCCTTAGCAATACGTGCTACAACAGGAGCAGCACCGGTACCTGTACCGCCGCCCATACCGGCAGTGATAAATACCATATCTGCGCCTCTCAGTGCACTTTCGATTTCCTCAGCGTTTTCCTCAGCACTGCTTGCACCTACAGCGGGCTTGTTGCCTGCGCCTCTGCCACGTGTCAGCTTTGCGCCAATCTGGATTCTTGTGCTTGCCTTGGAATTATTCAGAGCCTTGGCATCTGTATTAACTGCAATGTATTCAATATTCTGTACGCCGGACTGTACCATGCAGTTAAGTGCGTTGCCGCCTGCGCCGCCTACGCCTACTACCTTAATGCATACATCCGGTTCAAATGCATCTTCATAAATGAAATCAGTCATTGTTTTGTTTCCTCCTGTTTAATGCTTCTATGTTGCAGATGCTCTTTTTATTACAGAGCATCCTCGTACTTACTCATAAATACACTCTCTATTGTAACATACTTTGAGACACATTTCAAGTGATTTTGAAAATTTTTTTCTTTTTTCGTCAGGTTTTTCTCTTGCTTATCCGTTCGTTCCTGCCATCTCTGCCACAGTAACGGTTGTTGTGGAATCAGGGTCTGCGGTACCGTTGGGTTCTGTAGATGAGGTAGTCGTAGTGCCTGCGGCTACTTGGTGGGCAAGTTCAACCGATGCCTTATCTCTGAAAGAGCACTGATTATTGCCAATCATGGTAAGATATCCCTCTTTCTCAGTACCCAGTCTTGCAATTACCGCTTCGGCAAGGGTTATCTTATAGGCAATCTCATTCCAGTTGCCCATTTCAAACTCAATTCTGTCGTCAAATATAACCCTTATATTATACTTGTCCGACATATCAATGGAGGTTATCGGCACTGTAAGTTCACGGTTCATTATCTCTGCCAGTTCGTCAAAAATCCTATTCTTTATTTCATCCGTTGACGCAACCTTCTTGCCCGGTGAAAGAACGGTTGGATTCATACCATAGATAACAGGCAGTGTACCTGTCGCTTCAGTACTGTTGGAGATTATCTTTCCACTTTCACTGGTAAGAAGTATACCATTGTCGTAGTATATATTAAAGGATTCACGGCACGCCTTGACCTCGATTACAACTGCGTCAGGGTACTTCTTGGAAACCTCAGCTTTCTCAACATAAATCATTTCCGACTCTATGCGTGATGATATCCCCTCAACGTCCATTTTAAGCAAATTATCGCCCTTTTCCACGCCGCCTGCATGAACGATTTCAGCGGGAGTGTAGTTCGAGGCATTGCCGTATACCTCTATGGAAGCCACGTTGAAAAACACCGTCATAAGCAGTGCAACACCCAAACACAGTGACAGCAAAAGCACCGCCGCAACATACAGCGGCATCAGCCTTTTGCGCCGTCTCATCCGCTTGGCGTTTTTATAACCGCTTCTCAGGGTTGTCTTCTCCACGTCATGCATTGCCATAGCATCATCCTCCTGTCCTGAGACAGTATCCGCAGAACACTCTGCGGACGCTGCCCTTTATCATTTTCTCTAAGAAACACGCCTTATATCAGCACCGGCGTTTCTCAGCATTTTCTCTATCTCCTCGTAGCCGCGGTCGATGTGGCGGATGTTCCGCACCTCGGTTGTACCCTTAGCGGCAAGCCCGGCTAGCACAAGGGCAGCTCCGCCTCTCAGGTCAGCAGCTGTCACACAGCTTCCGCAAAGCTCTCGCACTCCCTTGACAACAGCAGTCCGACCTGAAACACATATATCTGCGCCCATGGAAATAAGCTCGTCAACGTGCCTGTAGCGGCTCTCGAAAATATTCTCTTCAAATACCGTTACGCCATCGGAAAGGGTCATAACAGCCATGATTATTGCCTGAACATCCGTAGGAAATCCCGGATGAGGCATTGTCCTTAGTCTTGAAACAGCTTTAAGCCTCTTTGGCGCACGAAGAAAAACTGCGTTTTCCGTTCTGTCGATACGGCATCCCGATTGTTCAAGGACGGGAAGCACATTTTCCATAGCAGAACCCTTCGTCCCCAAAAGTTTCACCGTGCCACCTGTTATTGCGCCTGCACAGAGACAGGTTATACCTGCAATCCGGTCAGGCATTATGGAGTGTTTACAGCCTTTAAGTTCTTTTACGCCTTTTATACGTATTACATCCTCACCGTCGCCTGTGATTCTTGCTCCGCATTTACGGAGATAATCAGCAAGGTCGCATATTTCAGGTTCTCTTGCCGCACCGGAAATGACCGTCTCACCCTTTGCAAGTACCGCACCCAACATAATATTCTCCGTTGCGCCAACCGACGGAAAACGTAGATGAATACGACAGCCGTGAAGCCCCTCGGGAGCCTTGCAGTCAAGCCGTCCGCAGCAGTGGTTTATAACTGCGCCCATCTTTCTGAGAGCTTCAATGTGAAGGTCAATGGGACGTGGGCCCAACTCACAGCCACCGGGATAGCACACAGTACAGCTACCTGTTCTTCCCAGAAGTGCGCCCAGGAAAATAATGGAAGAACGCATTTCGTGCATGAGTGATTCAGGTATTTCGCTGACAAAGACATTATCTGCACATACGGAAACAGTATGACCCGCAGAGCTACATCGGCAGCCCGTGTGGGTAAGAATCCTGCATGCAGCGAAAACATCCGTCAGCCTGGGACAATTATCAAAAATAGTTTCCCCTTTGCACAGCAGGGAAGCCGCCAGCAAGGGTAAGGCACTGTTCTTTGCACCATAGAGCGGTATTTCGCCATCAAGAGGCGTACCGCCGTTTATCACAAACCTCTGCATCCGCATCACCTCTTGTTTTTTCCATGCTATGCAGAGAAACGATAACTTGTGATTATTCCTTTATGTTGTCGTCTTTATCGGGGAGCATCTTTGGAACACAGGACATAACTGCGTCCTTTGCCTTGACAGCCGCACTCTTGAATGTGAGCTTTTCCTTTTGTGCAGGAGCGTCATTTTGTGTTTCTGCCGTATTCTTTTTGTCTATACTTTTGCGGTAAAGAGATTCTACTACCTCCCAGATTCTGTCAGGTGTATCACTGATATTCAGAGACGCAGCCTTTCTTGACATAAATTCAAGACGCTCAGGCTCGTCGTACATCTTAGTTATGTGACGGAGAATTCCCTCAATGCTTACATTCTTCTGTTCGATTACGATTGCAGCTCCTGCCTTCCCCAGAACATTTGCATTATGGAACTGGTGGTTGCCTGCAACGATAGGAGACGGAATCAGGATAGAAGCCTTTCCTGCCGCTTCAAGTTCGGCAAGAGTACTTGCACCTGCACGGCAGATTACAAGGTCAGCTGCTGCAAGGCAGGTATCCATGTCGTTAATGTATTCGGTAATTCTCAGACGCTTGCTTCGCATGGGAATTCCTGAACGTTCCATAGCTGCGGGGAATGAGTCTCTACCCATACCGCCATAGCCGTGGATGTGATTGATTCTCATACCTTTCTTTACAGTCCAAGGAATAACATTTTCCATAACTTCGTTAATACAGCCGGCACCCAGACTGCCGCCAAAGGAGAGAATACACATACCATCGTCAAAGCCCAGCTCACGTCTTGCCTCTTCTTTTGACTTTATGGAAATGCCCGAACGCACGGGAAGACCTGTTACCGTATAGGGACAATCAAACTCCATGTATTCAAGGGCTTCCTTAACAGTGAGCATTACATGATCAGTGTACTGGGAGAGCATCTTGTTGGTGATGCCCGGAAAAGCGTTCTGCTCGTGGATAGCGCAGGGCACACCCATTTTCGCCGCCATACGTATAACAGGGCCTGCCGCATAGCCGCCTGTACCAATGGCAATGTCGGGTTTGAAGTCCTCAACTATCTGTCTTGCACGCTTGCCTGATTTGGCAAGGAAGTAGACAGCCTTTGCATTTCGCTTGATGTTTTCAAGGGAGATTTTTCTCTGGAAGCCTGCAACCTCGATTGTGGCAAGCTGATAGCCTGACTGAGGTACAAGGCGTGCCTCCATGCCATCGGGTGTTCCTGCAAAGAGAAACTCTGCCTCGGGGTCATGTGCCTGTATAATAGACGCAATTGCAAGTGCGGGATTGATATGTCCGCCCGTACCGCCGCCTGCTAATAATACTCTCATAGTTATCCTCCTGTTGGATGGGATTATTCAGTCTCTGTTTCTTCTGTCTTTTTTCGTCTTGCTGTGCGCTGATAGGTCACCTTATATCTTGTACGGGATATATTCATTACAACGCCCATTTCAGCAAGCTGAAGAATAAGAGCTGTGCCGCCGTAGCTGAAGAAAGGCAAGCTGATACCCGTATTGGGAACAAGGTTACTTACAACGGCAATATTGAGAAACGCCTGCAAGCCGATATGTGTGGTAAAGCCTACTGCCAACAGCATGCCAAACTTATCAGGTGCATTGGCTGCAATGCGGTAGCCTCGGAAAACAAGGAATGCAAAAAGCAGCACTACTGTAAGTGCGCCTGCAAAGCCAAGCTCCTCACATACGATAGAGAAAACGAAGTCGTTCTTGGTTTCAGGGAGATAGAGAAACTTCTGACGGGATTCGCCGAGACCCAGACCGAAAAGACCACCTGAGCCGATGGCAATAAGGGACTGGCAGGTCTGCCAGGTACCGCCCTGGCTGTCAGAGAACGGATCTCTCCAGGACTGAATACGAGTCTGAATATAATCATAGCCCTCAACCAGCGAAAGGTAGAGTACAATGGCTATAACCGCCAGTATACCTGCACCTATCAGAATCAAGAAATGCTTTAAATTTGCACCGCCTACCCAGATAAGGGTTATGCCGATAAGTCCAATAAGAATTGTACAAGATAAATGAGGCTCAAGCATAAGCAGAATTGCTACAAGACCCAGTGCAACAATATACGGAAGCACTCCTGTACGAAATTTATTCATCTGATTATAGTTCATTTCAATGAGATAGGAGAAGAATATGACCAGACTGATTTTCATAAGTTCAGAAGGCTGGAAGCTAAAGCTTTCAGTTCCAAGCCAACGCTGTGCACCGTTTACGCTTTTACCAACGATTAAGACCATAACAAGCAGTATCAGTGAAACAACGTAACTGCCTATGGCAATTGCCGGTGTACGGAATATACGATAGTCCACAACAGAGAGTATGAACATAAGCACAAGACCTATCGCACCCATGATAATCTGTCGCTGAGCATAATAAGTGCCTCCCAGTCCCTCGGCTATTGCCCAGGCGTAACTTGCTGAGAACATCATGATTATTCCCATTACCAGAAGGGCAAGCACGGTCAGGAAAAACGGAACGTCAACCTCGCCATAGCGCATTCCCTTCTGTACAAAAGGGAATCTTAGGTTTAGCCGCTCCTTCTTTGTTTTAACGGCTTCTGCCATATGGAACCTCCTTTAAACTATACCCGGCATACATCCTCAGTACAGAGCTACAAGTACACCGCCCAGTCCTGCAATCAGACTAAAAACAGAAAATGTGATTACGATTTTATATTCGCTGAATCCGCTCATCTCAAAGTGATGGTGGATTGGAGTCATCTTAAAGATACGTCTTCCCTCGCCGTACTTCTTCTTGGTGATTTTGAAGTATGTCACCTGAATTACAACTGACAGCGCCTCGAAGATGTAGACCAGCGCAATAAGTATCAACACCAAGTGCTGATGAGTAACAAGACCTGCCGCAGTTACTGCCGCACCCAAGAACATAGAGCCGGTATCGCCCATGAAACATTTGGCGGGATGGAGATTCCATACTAGGAAGCCCAGACATCCACCTGCAATTGCAATTGTGAAAAGGCTCATTTCTCCATTGCCCAATATACAGAAAATCACTGTATAGAGAAGCATATTTACCATGGTCACTGTACCGCAGAGACCATCAACGCCATCGGTGAGATTTACTGCGTTTGTGAGATAAATTATAACTACTATCATAAGAGGATAGTAAAACCAACCTATATCAAAACGTACAAAAGCAAGGTCTATAGTTGTGTTAGTATCACCCAGGAATCGCATTACCAAGAGCCATGCTGCTGCAATTACAACTTGAATCACAATTTTCTGCATAGGCGAAAGACCATCGTTGTTCTTTCTTGCAACCTTTGTAAAGTCATCTATAAATCCCATTACGCCAAACAGCAGACAGAATACAACGCAGCTTAAAAGCTTCATTGCCTCTGTAAAGGCATCGTAGGACTCTTCTCCCAGTACAGTCACATCTACCATGCGAAATACCGCATAACCCACTGCCACTGCAATGACAGTAGACACGATAAACATAATACCACCCATTGTAGGTGTACCCTGCTTGCCCTCGTGCCACTTGGGTCCAAACTCAACCTTGATAGGCTGACCGAATTTCAGCTTATGGAGAAAGGGAATCAACATCTTTCCTCCGATAGCTGCAACAGCAAAGGACAGAAGTCCTGCTATAAGCTCAATCCAAAACGGCATCCTGCTCATCCTCCTGTCTGAAAATTTCCTTGATACATTCTTCCAGGCGCATACCTCTGCTTGCCTTAAAGAGAAGCAGATCGCCTGTGCGGAGATATGCACGTACCGCACTACAAAGCTCAATCTTATCCTCTGTATGGAAAACCGATGCACCGCCCTCAGCAGCCTTCTTTGCAATGTATTGCGCCGCACTGCCGTAGCAGAAAATCTGATCGGCACCGCTTGTAAGGGTCATATCGCCTACTATTTCGTGGAGCTTGGGAGAAAGCTCACCTAGCTCTAGCATATCGCCCAGAACAGCAATCTTTCTGCCTGAGGATTTCATCTCCTTAAGCACACGGAGTGCCGCCTTCATGGAATCAGGACTTGCATTGTAGCAATCGGCTATTACAGTGTATGTTCCGTGCTGCTCAATATTCTGACGGAAACCAACGGTTTTATACTCAGACAATGCCACAGCGATTTTAGCCGGCTCTATACCTGCAAGTCTGCCTACGGTATATGCACCCAGTGCGTCAGTTACATTGTGAAGTCCCACGCAAGGCAGTGTAACAGTGCAGGTTTCCTCACCCTTTTCTATTACGGTGAATGTCATGGACTTATCGCCGGTTTCGATATTTACAGCACGAACGTCTGCCTTTTCATTTTCGATTCCAAATGTATGTACATCCAGGCTAAGCTGCTCCTTCAATGGTGCAAGGAACGGGTCATCACCACATACAACCAGTGGTGCATCCTCTGCCATACCATCCAGTATTTCAAGCTTTGCTTTCAGGATGCCTTCCTGTGAGCCTAGATTCTCAATATGTGAAAATCCGATATTAGTGATTACACCGATAGTAGGCTGAGCTGTACAGCTGAGTCTATGAATCTCTTCAAAGTGATTCATGCCCATTTCAATTACAGCTGCCTCATGGTGTGAATCAAGTTCCATAAGAGTCTTGGGCAAACCAATTTCATTATTAAGGTTACCCTGAGTTTTCAGGGTTTCAAATTGAGAGGACAGCACCAAGGCTATCATTTCCTTTGAGGTGGTCTTGCCCACGCTACCTGTTACGCCAACCAGTACCGGCGAAAACTTTTTTCTGTAGTAAGCGGCAATCTGTAAGAGTGCCAGGCGTGTGCTGGGCACTACGATACAGGGACAACCCTCTATCTCATATTCAGTAACAGCCGCAGCAGCACCCTCTTCTACAGCACGCTTTGCAAAATTATGGCCGTCAAAATTCGCACCTCGCAACGCCAAGAAAAGACAACCCTTCGGCATATTTCTTGTATCGGTGCACACCTCGGTTATTTCAGCTTCAAAGGGAGCTGTGCTTCCCAACGCAGCTGCAATCTCTGTCAAGTGCAGCATTTCCATGTCGTTTTCCCCCATTTACTTTTATCTGTAAAGTTTTGGCAAAAGCTCCTTTACGATTTCCCGCTCATCCATGTGAACGTGAACTCCGCCTGCCAGTATCTGATAATCCTCATGACCTTTGCCTGCCAGCACAAGAATATCCCCTGCCTGTGCAAGCTCCATTCCACGGAAGATAGCTTCCTTGCGGTCAACTACTGTTTCATAAGGCACATCTGTACCTTCGAGTCCGGTGAGAATCTCAGCTATAATTGCCTCCGGCTCTTCGTCTCTCGGATTGTCAGAAGTTATAATAAGCATATCTGCATACTTAGCCGCCGCAGCAGCCATTTTTGGACGCTTAGTACGGTCACGGTTTCCGCCGCAACCAAAAAGGCACATAAGTCTACCGCCTGTATATTCCTTGACGCTTGAAAGGATGTTTTCAATAGCGTCAGGAGTATGCGCATAGTCGCAGATAATAGTAAAATCAAGCCCGGTGGGGATAATTTCACATCTGCCTCTGACTCCTGTGTAGCCGTCAAGAGCCTTTATAATCTGCTCCATGGTAAGTCCGGCTCTCAGACTCGCCGCTATAGCTGCGGTTACATTGGCAACATTGAATGTGCCTGTCATAAGGAGACTGAGCTGATAAGACTTTTCACCACAACACAGCCAGAAGCTTGTGCCGTCAGCACGGAGTTTTATTGCATCAGCATAGAAATCACCTCTGCCGCAACAGCTGTAAGAATCCTTATCGCAGTTTATTTCACCAAACAGCCGTCTGCCGTACTCGTCATCGGTATTTATAACAGCATAGTCACAACGGTCAAATAGCATCCTCTTTGCAAGATAGTAATTCTCCATGGTACCATGATAGTCCAAATGATCCTGGGTGAGATTTGTGAAAATGGCTGTTTCAAAGTAAGTGGGGCCAATGCGATACTGCACCAGACCAAAAGATGAAACCTCCATTACAACATAGTCACATCCCTCCTCTGCCATTTCGGCATAGAGCTTCATTAGATCGTAAACCATGGGAGTCGTGTTTTCAGTGTGGATAATGCGGTCGCCTATCTCGTTACATATCGTACCTATAAGCCCCACCTTATGACCGTTCTCTGTAAGGAGACGCTTTATCACAGTTGTAATGGTGGTCTTGCCGTTTGTGCCGGTAACGCCTATAAAGCGCAACTTCTTTTCAGGATGACCAAACCACGCAGCACACAGCTCACCGTAGAATTCTCTGGAATTTGGTACAACAATCTGTTGGTCACCCAGTCCAAGGTCACGCTCTGCCACAACCGCAGCCGCACCTTTTTCCAGCATTTCAGCCGCAACGCTGTGTCCGTCGAAGCTTCCTCCCTTGACACAGATATACAGCCAACCCTCCTGCACCCTGCGCGAATCGTCTGTCAAGCCCTTGATGTCAATATCCGCCAGTGTGGTCTGTGCCTTACCTTCAAGCAATTCATATAAACGCATGGTGTACCGCCTTTCTTATACTTGATTTCTTAAATCTACAGTCTATAGTTTCCCTTTAGGGCAGCAATCTATACTGCCTGAAATTTTACCAAAACAAAGGGATACTCACATCATATAAGCATCCCTCTGATACTCACACAATTACAAAGCTTAAAGCTATCAGCCCGTTGAGTCGCTGATGGTCATGGTAAGACTGATTACCGTACCCATTTCAACCTGTGCGCCTGCCTGTTCAGACTGGAACTGTACCCTTGCATTGGGGTTGTCAGCGGAAGCACCAATGGTAACAACATTGAGACCTGCATCTCTCAGTGCAACCTCAGCCTCAGCCACTGTCATACCAAGCGTATCAGGTACATCCACGTACTTAGGCTCTGCCGCATCGTCTGTGTAGAGAAGCACTACGCCGCCCTTTGCAATGCTAGAGCCTGTAGCGGGACACTGACGGATAACATTTGTACCATCGCCTACAACCTCGTATTCAAGGCCAAGTGCTGTTAGGGCATCCTTTGCAGTTTCAGGAGTCTTATCCTGGAGCATAGGAACGGTTACATTGTTTGTCTCAATGGTATTATCGGTTTCGGGGTAGAAGCCCAGATAAGGCAAAACGTCCTCCATAACGTTTCTTGCATATGGTGCTACAACAGCACCGCCGTAGTAGTTTCTTGACTTATCAGGCTCATCAGCCACAATCAGCAGTATAACCTCAGGGTCATCAGCAGGTGCGAAACAGCCGTAAGATGCTACATACTGCATACTTGCCTCGTCGCCGGACTGGTATTCGTCCAGTTTTTCCGATGTACCCGACTTACCGCCGATACGCTGACCGTCTATGTGTGCATTATTTCCATTATTATTTTCTACAACAGCTTCAAGCTGAAGTCTCATTGTACGTGAGGTCTCCTCGGAGACAACCTGACGCTTGATTTCTGTCTTGTGCTCCATTATAATGTTTCCGTCCTCGTCCTCGATTCTGTCAACAATATATGGAGTAACCAGATTACCGCCGTTTATAACAGCTGCATAGGCTGTAATCATCTGGATGGGTGTTATCTTATTCGCCTGACCGAATGAAGATGAAGCAAGGTCAACAATGCTCATGTTTTCATCAACAGTAATACTGTTTGACTCACCTGGCAGGTCAATACCTGTTTTCTTCGTAAGACCGAAACCTTCAAAGTACTGGTAGAAGCGGTCACTGCGTAGTCTCAGACCAATTTCCATAAACGCAGGGTTACAGGAGTTTGTAAGTGCCATTGTATAATTCTGTGAACCGTGACCATTTCTGTTTGAACACTTGATGTCTCTGTCCGCAACGGTAAAAGCACCGGTACAGGTGAACATATCGTTCTTTATATCAATAAGCTTTTCGTCAAATCCCGCTGCACTGGTTACAACCTTGAATACCGAACCGGGATAGTAAATCTCCGATACAGCCTTATTCTTCCACTGAAGCTCACGTGCCGCTGTATACGCATCGGTATACTGCTGTCCTGTAAGAAGTGCAAGCTCCTCTGCGGTAGCCTCATCGTAAATTTCTGAGGGACTGTTAAGGTCGAAAGAGGGATAGGTTGCCATAGCGTATATGGCACCTGTCTTTGGGTTCATGATAATGCCACAGGCACGTTCCTGGACATTGAACTCCGTTACCATCTCACTCAGTGCCTTTTCCAGGTAATACTGTATGGTTGTGTCAATGGTAAGGTAGAGTGAATCGCCGTTTTCAGCGTCGTAGGTGGTAGAGTAACGGTAAGGCATTTCCTCCCCGTTTGCTGCCTGAGCGGATACAACTCTTCCGTCAACACCTGCAAGGTACTCGTCATACTGGTATTCCAGACCATACTGTCCCGCACCATCGCTGTTTGTAAAGCCGATAACACTTGCCGCTAACTCATCCTGGGGATAGTAACGCTTAGTTGTAGGCTCCGTAGCAAAGGATACCAAGTTCATTTCACTGAAATATGCGATGATTTCATCGGCAGTTTTCTTTTCAACCTGAGTCTGGAGAACGTAGTATCTGCCATCACGGTCATAAGACTCGATAACCTCACTTGCATCAATATCAAGCTTGCCTGCCAGGTAGTTTGCAATGGAAACCTTCAGATTCTCAATATTGATAAGATTATCCGCCACCTCACCCTTCTCCTCAGCAGCAGTGCGCTTCTTTTCATTAGCCACTTCAATATCATCCATTTCATCACGGAAGAGAGTGGGGTCGATATAAACGTTATAAACGGTAGCACTCCATGCAAGAGGCGTACCTGTTGCGTCGTAGATTCCGCCACGGCGAGCTTCAAGAGTCATTGTGCCGAAGTGATAGTTATTTGCAAGGCTCTCGTACTTTGAGTGGTCGATAACCGCCACCTTAAAAAGGTTAACAATAACCGCACCGCAAATAATTGTCATAACCGCCATAACGGCAATATTCAGGTGAGACTTCATCTTTGCAGTAGGATGGTTGCCCCTTGAGGCACCGGAGCTGATTTTTTCTTTCTTTTCTGTATCAGACACAGCGACTCTCCTTTCTCCGTGAGCGCACGGAACACATTCTTTATGGCTTCTGATATATTCCTCATAAAATAGAATAAGGCGGGAATCTGTGAAAATACCCCGCCAATTTAACACAGCCAAGCGCCTATCCCTGAGGCGTTGTCTTATATATGTACTGCCCGAAAGCAGGAATAATTCGCCCGGCAGGAAACGGTTCCTTTCCTGCCTTGCATGTTGTCAGAAAAAGCGCGTGTGCGTTCTGTCTGTCCGATAGAAAATGCTGTCACACGTGCCCTTTCCCTTTCTCGACACTCGATTTTGTATCTCTTTCTTTTTATATACTAACAGCGACTTTATATATGTTTTAATAGCGTCGCCGATAGTAGCGGATTTAGGGTACGGAGCGGCTCCGTACATGATATGATAGTTAACCTCTGAGATATTCTATAAGATCATTAAACCAACTTTTTATTTTGATAAAAATATTTTGCTCTGGTTCTTCTATAATGACCTCATCCTCAGTCTGTATCTGTATATACTGTATCTGGGACTGATCCATCTTTTTAAGTCCCAACCTCTCCTCAGCATACTCCTTGATATTTCTGATAGAAGCCTGACCCTCAAGTTCTGTCTGCATACGAACATTCTCGCTTCTGAGCTCGTTAAGGGTTGAGCTTGCCGATGAAATCTCGGAATATACCTCGTTAAGCTCAACATAGCTGTTAATTACGACCATGAAAAGCACCAGTGCAAACGCACTGACTATAAGGATTTTAAAGGACTGACCTCTCTTCTGAGGTGCTATATAAAAGACTCTTCTTCTAGAGCCTATGTTCTGTTCTTGTGATAAAACGGTTTCTGCTTTAGCTGTTCCCTGCGCTGTACCGGTAATATTTTCATCGCGCTGCTCAGCCATAACAGATCATCTCCTCTCTATCACTCTCAGTTTAGCACTGCGGCTTCGATTGTTGTCTGCCAGTTCACCCTCACCTGCCACAATGGGCTTACGGTTAACAAGCGTACCCTCAGGCTCACGTCCGCACACGCACTGAGGAAAATCAGGCGGACATATACAGCCTTGACACCACTTGGCAAACTGCTTCTTTACAATACGATCCTCCAGTGAATGGAAAGTAATAACCGCTAACCTTCCCCCAGGTTTCAGACAGGAAAAAGCCACTTCAAGGCCTCTTTCCAGATGCTCAAATTCACCGTTTACAGCGATTCTTATTGCCTGAAAGCTCTTCTTGCAAGGATTTTTTTCGCGTCGCACCTTCTGAGGTACGCTACTTTTTATGATTTCCGCAAGCTGCATGGTAGTTTCGATGGGAGCTTCCGCTCTCACCTCTGCAATCTTCCGTGCAATACTGCGAGAAAACTTCTCTTCACCGTATTCAAATAATATACGGGCAATTTCTCTCTCAGACCATGTATTCACAACATCCGCCGCACTGAGACCGGTCTGGCTCATACGCATATCTAAAGGTGCGTCAACATGATAGGAGAAGCCTCTCTCACCTGTATCGAGCTGATGGGATGAAACGCCCAAATCCATAAGGATACCATCCACCAAGTCTATCTGCAACTCAGCAAGAACGTTCTTCATCTCATCGTAGTTACAGTGAAAGACCTTTGCGGGGAGTCCAGAGAGTCTTTCCGTAGCAGTTTTCACTGCATCCGGATCTCTGTCAAGACCTATAAGAAGACCTTTCTCTGTAAGTTTGCCGGCTATTTCCTTTGAATGACCGGCACCACCAACGGTACCGTCAATATAGATACCATCTGGCTTTATGCTAAGTCCTTCCAGAACCTCGTCAAGAAGTACAGGTATATGTTTAAATTCCATTATGTCACCGCCTTAGAAGCCCAACTCTTCCATTGTGGCAAGGAGACTTGCCATATCAATGTTGCTGTTCATCTCGTCCCAACGTGCTTTATCCCAGATTTCGGCCTTATCGTTTGCACCGATAACAACTATATCCTTATCAAGACCCGCAAATGCACGCAACTCCTGTGGTAGCAGAATTCTGCCTTGCTTGTCGGGAGTTGCCTCACAGGCACCGGAAAATAGCCATCGTTTTATATTCCCTGACTTTGATACAGGCATAGCGGCTACACGTGCCGACAACTTCTCCCATTCCTCGGCAGAATAAACTGTCAGGCAAGGAGAATCTATGCTCTTTGTGACATAAAAAGAAACACCCAGAAGCTCACGAAGCTTCGTTGGAAAGTTAAGACGACCCTTGGCATCAATATTATGGTAATACGTACCCATTAACGATGTCATAATTCGTCCGCCTTTCCTATGGGTATTCACGGCACTTTGGGTCTTGTAAACCCACTTTCAGGGCATTTTAACCCACTTTTACCCACCGCACTATTATTATAACCCATCTCACAAAAAAAATCAATAAGTGCCCACGGAAAATTCACGAAAATATCCCCGAAATTTTTCGTTGATTTTTGTACAAAATAAACAAAATGATGGGAATATAAAAAGGGAGCAAGCTAAGCTTACTCCCTTAAAATTTAAAAAATTCAATTAGTTGTTCTTGATTGCAGTAACAACGCCTGAACCTACTGTTCTACCACCCTCACGGATAGCGAAACGCAGACCCTCTTCAATAGCGATGGGAGAGATCAGTTCAACATCCATAGCAACGTTATCGCCAGGTGTACACATCTC
>CAZQMA010000009.1:0-54196 GCA_964594275.1 uncultured Ruminococcus sp.
GGTATCTCTCACCCGCAGGTTGCTATGCTGGCAAGACGTCTTAATGGTAAGTACATTGCACCAGAATGTCAGCACCTCAAGGACCGTGTAGAAGAAATCGCTTCCGGTCAGTGCGAGGATGCTATCAGAGCTATGATGGCTCTGAGTGATGCAGACATTCGTGAGAAGTACAACACCAGAGATATTGAGAAGTAAGGAGGCAGCCTTAATATGTATACACAGGAAATGCTTGAATCCATAAAGAAGGTTGAAGCTGCAAGAAAAGCAAATGCAGCTATGGAGCCCCGCAGAATGACTGCTGAAGAAAAGGCAGAGTTGCTCCAGACCTATCATCCCGACTATCGCAAGGATCAGTTCGGCACTATCGAATTTGGTCCCAATAAGGGAGAACCCGCTCCTCTGGAGCTTATTGACATTCTGTCAGGCAAGAGCAGTCTGCTGGAAAACCGTCCTGACCTCAGCTGTCCTGATTATGAGACAGATGTTCTGATTATCGGTGGCGGCGGTGCCGGTTGTTCCGCAGCTATCGAGGCTGATAACGCAGGTCAGAGAGTTATGATTGTTACAAAGCTTCGTGTAGGCGATGCTAATACAATGATGGCTGAAGGCGGTATCCAGGCTGCGGATAAGCCCAATGACAGCCCTGCACAGCACTTCCTCGACGCTTTCGGCGGCGGTCACTATGCAGCTAAGAAGGAACTGGTTTATAAGCTGGTTACAGATGCTCCTTACTGCATCAAGTGGCTCAACGAAATGGGCGTTGAGTTCGACAAGGATGAAAACGGCGACATGGTTACAACACACGGCGGTGGTACTTCCAGAAAGAGAATGCACGCTGCTAAGGACTATTCCGGTGCTGAAATTATGCGTACACTGAGAGACGAAGTTCTCAACCGTAAAATTCCTGTAGTAGATTTCACATCTGCTATTGAAATCATTAAGGATGACAAGGGTCAGTGTGCAGGTGCTGTTCTCCAGAATATGGAAACAGGAGAGATTCTTGTTTGCAAGGCTAAGACTACTATCATCGCTACTGGTGGTGCTGGTCGTATGCATTACCAGGGCTTCCCAACATCCAACCATTACGGCGCAACTGCTGATGGTCTGGTTCTGTCTTATAGAGCAGGTGCAAAGTTGCTGTACCAGGATACTCTCCAGTATCATCCTACAGGTGCTGCATTCCCCGAGCAGATTTTCGGTGCATTAGTAACTGAAAAGGTACGTTCTCTGGGTGCAAAGCTTGTAAACGTAAACGGTGAAGTATTCATGCATCCTCTGGAAACTCGTGACGTTGCTGCTGCATCCATCATTCGTGAGTGCAAGAGAGGCAACGAGGTTAAGACACCCGAGGGACAGGGTGTATGGCTGGATACTCCTATGATTGAGCTGAAGAACGGCGAAGGTACAATTGAGAAGAGAATCCCTGCTATGATGAGAATGTTCGGTAAGTACGGTATCGACATCCGTAAGCAGCCGATTATCATCTATCCTACACTTCACTACCAGAATGGCGGTGTTGATGTTGATGATACAAGCGAAACATGTATCTCCGGTCTGTTTGTAGCAGGTGAAGCTGCTGGCGGCGTACACGGCAGAAACAGACTGATGGGTAACTCTCTGTTAGACGTTATCGTATTCGGTAGAAACGCCGGTATTTATGCAGCTAAGAAAGCTCCCTCTGTGGAACTGGGCGAACTGACTCTCAGCCACATCGATGAGTTTGAAGCTCTGAAGGCTGAAGCAGGTGTGAAGTCTGACAAGATTTCTCCAATCCTGCTCCCTGATTATACAAGAAAGGCTTAATCCTTTATTGTAGTTTTATAGAAAAAACCGGGTCTGTATTGTAGACCCGGTTTTTGTATATTGACAGATAATCAAGAAAAAGGCTATCGTCCGTAAAAACGATAGCCTTTAACTTTATATAATTTTTAATCAACTGTTGCGCCAAGCTTATTCTTGTTGAAGTAAGCCTTAGACTCCTTAGCCATAACACCTGAGAGAGACAGGAGAGCTACAATATTGGGCAGTGCCATAAGACCATTGAAAATATCAGCGATAGTCCATACAGCGGAAACGGTCATGTATGGACCAATGAAAACAGCTACAATGTAGAGCCATCTGTAAGCAGTAGTAATGCTTTTCTTTGCACCTGTGAGATATGCAAGACATCTTTCGGAATAGTAGCTCCAACCAAGGATAGTAGTAAATGCGAAAAATATGAGACAGGTCATTAGAATAAATGATGAAAACTGAGGAGGGAAGGGGAGTCCTTGTTCAAAGGCATAAGTTGTGATTTCAACGCCCTCAAGCCCATGCTCAGGCTTCCATGCACCTGAAAGTACGATTGACAAACCTGTCATTGTGCATACGATAACAGTATCAATAAATGTACCTGTCATAGTAACAAGACCCTGACGTACAGTGTCCTTAGTTTGAGCAGCAGCTGCAGCAATAGGAGCTGAACCGAGACCGGCTTCATTTGAGAAGATACCTCGTGCAACACCCTTCTGCATTGCAATCATCATTGAACCTAGAGCACCGCCTGCTGCAGCGTCAAGACCAAAAGCGTCTTTTACAATTACAACAATCGCATCAGGAACTTTTGTAATATTGGTTAAAACCAGAATCAGTGCAAAGAGTATATAGAGAATAGCCATAAAGGGAACTACAATTTGAGATACAGTGGAAATTCTCTTGATACCACCGATTATAACCAGTGCTGCGAGTACGGTGATAATAAGACCGGCAATAACTGTAGCCCAGGAAATATCGTTGCCTGCGATGGTTAGAGCGGTATCAGAGGTGAAAAGTTGTTTACAGCTGATGTAATACCGTTTACCTGAGTGATTGTACCGATACCCAGGAGACCCGCCAGTACGCCGAATACAGCAAAAAACTTAGCTAGCCATTTCCACTTATCCCCCATACCATTTTCTATGTAATAGAAAGGACCGCCCAGATAGTGTCCCTCGGAGTCAACGGTACGATACTTGATAGCAAGGAAGCCTTCAGTGTACTTTGTAGCCATACCCAGAAGAGCTGCAATTATCATCCAAAAGAGTGCGCCGGGTCCGCCTGCCGCAATAGCGGTTGCAACACCTACGATATTACCTGTACCGATAGTTGCAGAGAGCGCAGTACACAGTGCCGCAAAGCTAGAAACCTCTCCTTCACCGCCTTTTTCATTTTTAACCATAAATTTTAGAGCGGTACCCAGTCGTCTGAACTGGAGACCTTTACCTCTTATTGTTAGCACCAAACCACATACCATTATGAGGACAATAAGCGGTATGCCCCATACGATGTCGTCAACTGCTGTCAGGAATTTGTTGAGTGATTCCATGTCTGATTATACACTTCCTTTTATTATTTTTGCTGCCGAAAGCAGCACAGTACTTATAAAAGTATAACATATTTAGAAAAGTGTGTCAAGACTGAGGGACAGTGTATGAAGTATGGGACGAAATGCACAATGATATACTATGCTGTCTTTATGTGCTTGCAAAATAACATTGTATATGCTATAATAAAAATATACTGGTCGTATTACATTAATAAACATGTCTGAAAGGAGATAAACATAATGAATAAGGAAATATCTATGGACGAAATTCTCTCCATGCTGACTAAAGCAAGAGGAAGCGAGCTTCATATCAGATTTATTTATGAAGGTTATATATATGAAACAGGTGTCAGGACTGAAAACGGCAGAAGCATCTTTTACTTTGATGACGAGAGATACCCTTCAATGCTTAGTTTTAAAAGCAGTGTATGTATTGAAGGTGTATCAGTATGTGATTTTAAGGATAAGCTTTATCTTTATGAGAAAGAAATGTGAGTTTAGGTATACACCTATTTTTTTCAAAAAACTCTTGTAAAAGATGAATCCATGTGTTATAATGTAAGTTGTGGATGATTTAAGCGTCCGCTAATATAAAATAGAAAGAGGCGAGAGAGTGAAACTTATATCAGTAGTTGTACCATGTTATAATGAGGAAGAGGTTCTTCCGTTGTTCTATACAGAAATAGTAAAGGTGATGGGTAGCATTATGGAAGCTCATCCTGACACTGACTATGAGCTGCTTTTCATCAACGACGGTTCCAAGGACGGTACACTTAAAGAATTTCGCTCAATGGCGGAAAAAGACAAGCGCGTACGCTACATATCCTTCTCCAGAAACTTTGGTAAGGAAGCCGGTATGTTTGCAGGACTTCAGAACGCCAAAGGCGATTATGTAGTTGTGATGGATGCAGATTTACAGCATCCGCCGGCATTTATTCCTCAGATGTATGAGTATGTACTTTCAGGTGAATACGACTGTGCTACCACGAGAAGAGTAAGCCGTGAGGGTGAATCGAAAATTCGTTCATGGTTCTCACGTCTTTTCTATAAGGTGATGAATAAAATTTCCCAGACAGAAATTGTAGACGGTGCACAGGATTTCCGTTTTATGACAAGACAGATGGTAGATGCTATCTTGTCCATGAAGGAATACAACCGTTTCTCCAAGGGAATTTTCAGTTGGGTTGGATTCAGAACAAAGTATATGCCCTATGAAAACGTTGAAAGGGCTGCGGGCACTACTGCCTGGTCGTTTAAGTCCCTCTTCAAATATTCGCTGGAGGGTATCTTTGCTTTTTCAACAGCGCCTCTGTCGATATCATCACTGCTTGGTGTTCTTAGCTGTGTAATTGCATTTATCATGATTCTGGTTGTGGTAATAAAATGGCTTGTATGCGGCGACCCGGTTCAGGGCTATACAACAACTATCTGCGTACTTCTTATGATGGGCGGACTTCAGCTTTTCTGCATGGGAATTCTGGGTCAGTACCTGTCCAAGACTTACCTTGAAACTAAAAACCGACCTGTATATCTTATCCATGAAACAGAAGAATTCGTGAATAAGAAGGATTCCGAAGCGTAAGTTCTATGAGCAGACATGCAAGGCTTATCGTTGCTGTTCTCATAGCTTTGATAGCTCTGCTTGCAGCGGCAATTGTGCTTTTCTACCTGGATGTAAACAAGAATTCAGGAGATTCAGACGAGTCGGGCTCTTCTTCATCAAGTGAGGGAAGTGTTGTATTTGTAAGTGAGGACGGGCTTTGTGGGCTTGAGGATTCAGCTGGAAATATCATACTTGAGGCTGAATGGCAGAGTCTTGTTCCAGTTGGAAATGATTTCTATAAAGCTGTTCTTGAAACACGCGGAAAGACGCTCTGCGGTGTTATTGACAGTGAGGGTGATATAGCTGTTCCCTTTGTGTATGAGAATATAGAAAGACTGACGGAGCTTGTTTATACAGGTATTCTTGCTGAGGGCGGAATGCATATATACAGTGCAGATTTTAGACAGCTTATGCCTGAGGCATGGGACAGTTGTACTGTTAAAAATGAGCGTATGCACCTTATAAAAGGAAAGGATGAATATACCTTTGTAATAGGCGAGAAGCTTATTCTGTGGGACGTGTATCTTCCAAGGACAAACCGCCCTATACGCTTTAATCTTAATCTCAGCGGAGAAGAACTTGAAAGTGCAGAGTGCCTTGAATGGGGCGATATTGCTGATAAAATACTCTGTTATCTTGACGCGTTTAGACGTGGAAATCCTGAGAAATTAGAAGATATAGCCGAGTCTGGAAGTCTTACAGCACTGCGTGAAGACATGAAAACGGAATTCACCTGGAAAGGTGTACTTTCCGGAGATTTTGAAATTTATAATTCGGAGAACAATGAATCCGGTGTTATATATTTAAAGGCTGAGTTATTTGCTTTTGACCAAAGTGGAAAGAGCATGTATGTACCGCTGACCCTTGCTTTCAGGCAAGGTGAGGACGGCAGTTGGCTTTTAAGCGAAACTGTCTTTGAGACAGAACTCGCAACAGTTTCAGATTAAACTCGTACCTAGTGTACGAAGAAAAGAGGATAAATATGTCAAAAAAAGTTGCAGTTATTATGGGCAGTGACAGCGATCTGCCTGTAGTAAAGACAGCGTTTGCAGAGCTTGAAAAGTTCGGAGTTGAATATGAGGCTCACGTTCTTTCGGCACACCGCACACCAAAGCAGGCAATAGCTTTTGCCGAAAACGCAAAGGCAAACGGCTTCGGAGTAATCATTGCGGCAGCAGGAATGGCAGCTCACCTTGCAGGTGTTCTTGCAGGCAATACTACGCTTCCCGTTATCGGTATTCCCATGAAGTCAAAGGTGCTTGACGGCATGGATGCACTTCTGGCAACGGTTATGATGCCCAAGGGCGTACCGGTTGCAACAGTCGCAGTTGACGGTGCAGCTAATGCTGCTATCCTGGCAATACAGATGCTTGCAATTTCCGATGACGTACTCGCTGAAAAACTATCTGCTATGAAGGCAGACATGGAAGCAGGAGTTCTTGTCAAAGACTCAGCGCTCCAGGATAGCATAAAGTAAGTTAAATAAAATCAACTATATAAAAACGGAGGAAAACTATAATGGCAAATTATGAAAAGGTTGAACAGCTCTATGAGGGCAAGGCAAAGAAAGTTTACAAGACAAATGTTCCTGGTGTTGTAATTGTTGACTACAAAGATGACGCTACAGCATTTAACGGCGAAAAGAAGGGTACAATCGTTGGTAAGGGTGTTATCAATAACAAGATGGCTAACTACATGATGAAGCAGTTGGAAAAGGAAGGCGTTCCTACACATCTGGTTGAAGAGCTTTCCGATAGAGAAACAGCTGTAAAGCAGGTTACTATTGTACCTCTGGAAGTTATTGTAAGAAATGTGGCTGCCGGTAGTTTCTCCAAGAGAATGGGTGTAGAAGAGGGCAAGGATCTGCTGTGTCCTATCGTTGAGTTTAGCTACAAGAACGACGATCTGGGCGATCCTTTCATCAACGACGACTATGCTCTGGCTCTGGGTCTTGCTACTCAGGAGGAGATTGACACAATCAAGGCTTATACCCGCAAGGTAAACGATTTTATGAAAGAATTTTTCCTCAGCGTTGGTATCAGACTCATCGACTTCAAGATTGAGTTCGGTAAGCTTCAGGATGGTACAATCATTCTGGCTGATGAGATTTCTCCCGATACATGCCGCCTCTGGGATGTAAACACTAACGAAAAGCTTGACAAGGACAGATTCCGCAGAGATATGGGCGGCACTGAAGAAGCTTATCAAGAAGTAATGAGAAGAATCTTTGGAGAGTAATCTATGGGCGGATTTTTTGGCGCAGTCTCTTCCAACGACTGTATTTCCGATGTTTTCTTCGGAACCGACTTTCACTCACATCTGGGTACAAGACGAGGAGGAATGACATCATATTCCTCTGAACTTGGTTTCCAGAGAAATATCCACAGCATTGAGAATTCACCTTTCCGTACCAAGTTCGAGAAGGATGTTGAAAAGATGAGAGGCGCAATCTGTATTGGTTGTATCAGTGATACAGACCCTCAGCCTATCATGGTGCGTTCTAAACTTGGACTCTATGCAATAAGCTCCATAGGCATTATCACTAATGCAAGGGAGTTGTCTGACGAGCTTCTTGAAGCGGGTCACGCAAACTTTGAAACTATGAGTTCAGGAAGTATCAATATCTGTGGTTTGATTGCAGCACTTATCGCCCAGAAGGACACCTTTGCAGAGGGTATCCGTTATGCTCAAGATAAAATCAAGGGTACAATGTCTCTGGCTCTTATGACTGAGAATAAGCTCATTCTTGCAAGAGATAAAATGGGTAGGCTTCCTATTATCATAGGCAAGCGTTCCGACGGCTACTGCTTTGCTCAGGAATCATTCTCATTCCAGAAGCTGGGCTATGAAACTTTCCATGAGCTTCGTCCCGGTGAAATAGTTTCACTCACAAAGGACGAAATGGAGATTATGGCAGAGGGCGGCAAGGATATGAAAATCTGTACCTTTCTCTGGACATACTATGGTTATCCCAATGCCTGCTATGAAAGCGTAAACGTTGAGGTTATGAGAACCAGAAACGGCGAAATTATGGCAGAATATGACATTGCAAACGGTAAGCTTCCTGATGTAGATTATGTATGCGGCGTTCCCGATTCCGGCATTCCTCATGCAATCGGCTACGCAAATAAGAGCGGTATACCCTTTGCAAGACCCTTTATCAAATATACTCCCACATGGTCAAGAAGCTTTATGCCCACTAGTCAGACCATGCGAAATAAGGTAGCAAAAATGAAATTGCTTCCAGTGCCGGAGCTTATCAAAGGAAAGAAGCTTCTTTTTGTTGATGACAGCATCGTAAGAGGTACACAGATGCGTGAAACAGTTGAATTTCTCTATGAAAACGGTGCTAAGGAGGTACATATGCGTTCAGCATGTCCTCCCATTATGTATGGCTGCAAGTTCCTCAACTTCTCCAGAAGCTCTTCTGAGATGGAACTTATTGCGAGACAGATTATTGACGAAAACGATGGCGCAGAGGGAGTAAAATATATCAAGGAATACTGTGATTCTTCCACGGAAAGAGGCAGAATACTGAGGGATGAAATATGCCGCAGACTGAAGCTTACTTCTCTGGAATTTCAGTCACTTGAAGGCACTGTAAAGGCAGTAGGTAAGCCTGAATGTGAGCTTTGTACATATTGCTGGACAGGTGAAGAATAAGTAAAATAATGTAACTCATACGGAGGTTAAAATGGAAAGCTACTCTGAAAGCTATAAGAAGGCTGGCGTTGACGTAACAGCCGGCTATAAGGCAGTATCCCTTATGAAGGAGCATATTGCAAAGACAATGACATCAAATGTTCTCACAGGCATTGGCGGCTTCGGCGGTCTCTTTGAACTGGATCTGACAGGCATTGAAAAGCCCGTACTGGTTGCCGGCACAGATGGTGTTGGTACTAAGCTGAAAATTGCGTTTCTGATGGACAAGCACGACACAATTGGTATCGACTGTGTTGCTATGTGCGTAAACGACATCATTTGCTGCGGTGCTAAGCCACAGCTCTTCCTGGACTATATTGCTCTGGGTAAGAATGTTCCTGAGAAAGTTGCATCCATAGTTTCAGGCGTAGCTGACGGCTGCGTACAGGCCGGATGTGCGCTTATTGGCGGCGAAACTGCTGAAATGCCTGGTTTTTATCCTGTGGATGAATACGACGTTGCAGGTTTTGCTGTAGGTGTTGTAGATAAGAGCAAGGTTCTGAATCCAGATTCTCAGAAGGCTGGCGATGTTCTGGTTGCTATTAAATCAAGCGGTGTACACTCCAACGGCTTCTCTCTGGTTCGTAAGGTGTTCACAATCAATGAGCAGAATCTGGCAAGATATTCACCTGACCTGGGCTGTACACTGGGCGAGTGTCTGCTGACTCCCACTAAGATTTATGTAAAGCCTGTTCTTTCCCTCATCAACCAGATTAACGTTAAGGCTGTTTCCCATATTACCGGCGGCGGATTCTATGAAAATATTCCACGTTCTCTACCTAAGAATTTGGCTGCTAAGATTAACAAATCTGACGTTCAGGTTCTGCCTATCTTTGATCTCATCGCTAAAACGGGCAATATTCCTGAAAGAGATATGTTCAATACTTTCAATATGGGCGTCGGCATGATTGTAAGCGTAGCTCAGGAGGATGCTGACAAGGCTGTAGAGATTCTCCGTGCAAACGGTGAGGACGCATATATTCTTGGTGAACTTGTTGAATCTACCGAGGGTGTTATCCTGAAGTAAGAGGTGCAGCTTATGAAAAATATAGTTGTACTGGTTTCAGGCGGCGGAACGAATCTCCAGGCACTTATTGACGTACAGCAGAACGAGGGTCTCGGTAACGGAAGAATTACATGTGTTATCGCTTCAAACGATGAAGCCTATGCCCTCACAAGAGCTGCAAATGCAGATATTGGCACAAGAGTTATACCCAGAAAGGAATACAGTTCTGCTGATGCCTATACAGATGCTCTTTTAGCTGCTCTGAATGAGGAAAAAGCGGATCTTATCGTTCTTGCGGGTTTTATGACTATTCTCGGTGAGAAGCTTATCAAGGCTTATGAAAACCGTATTGTGAACGTTCATCCGTCGCTCATTCCCGCTTTCTGTGGAGAGGGATTTTATGGACTCAGAGTTCATGAATATGCTCTTGAACGAGGTGTCAAGGTATCCGGTGCTACGGTTCACTTTGTAAATGAAATCGCAGACGGTGGTCCTATTATCATGCAGCAGCCTGTTGCAGTTGAAGAGGGCGATACTCCCAGCATTCTCCAGAGAAGAATAATGGAGCAGGCTGAGTGGAAGATTCTTCCCCGTGTGGTACAGCTCTTCTGCGACGACAAAATTACTGTTACAGACGGCAAGGCATACATTCAGAAATAACGGAGGTAATCCAAATGAAAATCAAATGCATCAGCAGTGAGCTGAAAAATAACTCATATCCCGGCAGAGGCATTATCCTCGGCAAGTCCGAGTGTGGTAAGTATGCTGTAGCGGCTTACTTCATCATGGGCAGAAGCGAAAACAGCAGAAACCGTGTATTTGTTGAAGATGGCGCAGGTATCCGCACTGAGGCTTTCGATCCTGCAAAACTTGTTGATCCAAGTCTGATTATTTACGCTCCCGTAAGAGTTCTGGGAAAGACTACTATCGTTACAAACGGTGACCAGACTGATACAGTTTACGACCAGATGGCAGCAGGCAAGACTTTTGAGCAGTCTTTGAGAATCCGTAAGTTTGAGCCGGATGAGCCTAACTTTACTCCTCGTATTTCCGGTATTATTGAGCTGGAAGAGGGCTTCTCTTATTCTCTGTCCATTTTGAAGAGTGCAGAGGGCAACCCTGCTGCATGCCACAGATTCACATTCTCCTATGATTGTCCTCTGGACGGCATCGGTCATTTCATCCACACATACCAGGGTGACGGAAATCCTCTGCCTAGCTTCGAGGGTGAGCCTGAGAAGATTCACGTAACAGGTGACATCGACTCCTTTACAAATAAGCTCTGGACAAATCTCAATGAAGAGAACAAGGTTTCCTTGTTTGTACGTTTCATTAATCTTGAAACAGGTGAAGCGGACACAAGAATAATCAACAAGAACTGCTGAGGAGGAAATACAATGTCAAATGAAATGTTGCTGAAATATGGCTGTAACCCTAACCAGAAGCCATCAAGAGTATATCTTGAAGATGGCTCAGACCTTCCAATCACCGTTCTGAACGGTAAGCCCGGCTATATCAACCTGCTTGACGCATTTAACGGTTGGCAGTTGGTTCGCGAGCTTAAAATTGCTACGGATATGTGCGCTGCAACATCCTTCAAGCATGTATCTCCTGCAGGTGCGGCTGTTGGCGCACCTCTTTCCGATACATTGAAGAAGATTTATTTTGTAGACGACCTGGGCGAGCTTTCTCCTCTGGCATGTGCTTATGCGAGAGCAAGAGGTGCAGACAGAATGTCTTCTTACGGTGACTTTATAGCATTGTCTGACGTTTGTGATGTTTCTACAGCTAAGATGATTCAGAGAGAGGTTTCTGACGGTGTTATCGCACCAGGTTATGAGCCTGAGGCACTTGAAATACTGAAGTCCAAGCGTAAGGGTACTTACAATATCATTCAGATTGACCCTGATTATGTTCCTGCTGAAATCGAGCGCAAGCAGGTGTTCGGTGTAACATTTGAACAGGGCAGAAATGAACTGAAAATTGATAACGATATGCTTGAAAATCTTGTTACAGATAACAAGGACATTCCTGATGACAAGAAGCGTGACTTGCTTATTTCTCTTATTACTCTGAAGTATACACAGTCAAACTCTGTCTGCTATGTGAAAGACGGTCAGGCTATTGGTATTGGTGCAGGACAGCAGTCCAGAATCCACTGCACACGTCTGGCAGGCAATAAAGCTGATATTTGGTGGCTGCGTCAGCATCCCAAGGTAATGGGTCTCCAGTTCCGTGATGACATCCGCAGACCTGACAGAGACAACGCTATTGACGTTTACATCTCTGACGAGTACATGGACGTTCTGGCTGATGGTGCCTGGGAAAATACCTTTAAGGTTAAGCCGGAAGTTTTCACGAAGGAAGAGCAGAAGGCATGGTTGGCACAGAATACAGATGTATGTCTTGGTTCTGACGCATTCTTCCCCTTCGGCGATAATATCGAGCGTGCATACAAGAGCGGTGTTAAGTACATTGCAGAACCCGGTGGTTCTATCCGTGATGACCATGTTATCATGACTTGCAATAAGTACAACATGGCAATGGCATTCACAGGCATCCGCCTGTTCCACCACTGATAATCGGAGGATTAACTGCATGAAAATATTAGTTGTAGGCGGCGGCGGCCGTGAACATGCAATTATCATGAAGCTTGCCGAAAGCTCTAAGGTTTCAGAGCTTCACTGTGCTCCCGGCAATGGCGGTATCTCTAAGTTTGCGGAGTGCCATCCGGTAAAGGCTACCGATATTGAGGGTATGCTAAGTCTTGCAAAGCAACTGGCTGTTGATATGGTATTCGTAGCACCTGATGACCCTCTGGTGGCAGGTATGGTTGATGCCATGCAGGAAGCAGGCTTCCGTACATTCGGTCCCGATAAGGCTGCAGCTATTATCGAGGGTAGCAAGGTTTTCTCTAAAAACCTTATGCAAAAGTACAATATTCCTACTGCAAAATATGCTGTATTTGAAGAGCCTGCAAAGGTTCTGGAATATATTGAGAATGAGAACACGTATCCTACAGTAATCAAGGCTGACGGTCTTGCACTTGGCAAGGGTGTTGTTATTGCTCAAAATTATGACGAAGCGAGGGCTGCTGTTTCCGAAATCATGGAGGATAAGATTTTCGGTGAAAGTGGTTCTCAGGTAGTAGTTGAGGAATTCCTCACTGGTCCTGAAGTTTCTGTTCTTTGCTTCACAGATGGCAAGACAGTAAAGCCTATGGTTTCTTCTATGGACCACAAGAGAGCACTTGACGGTGACGAAGGTCTTAACACAGGCGGTATGGGTACAGTTGCACCCAATCCCTACTACACAGACGCTATTGCAGATGAGTGCATGGAAACAATTTTCCTGCCCACTATCCGTGCAATGGAGGCTGAGGGACGTACATTCAAGGGCTGTCTCTACTTTGGTCTTATGCTTACACCAAATGGCCCAAAGGTAATTGAGTATAACTGCCGTTTCGGTGACCCTGAAACACAGGTTGTACTTCCTCTGCTAGATACTGACTTTGTTGACATTATCGAAGCTATCGAAGAAAATAGACTTGCAGACCTGGATGTGAAATGGAAGGATGGTTGTGCAGCTTGTGTTGTAATGGCAAGCGGCGGCTATCCCAAGAAGTATGAAAGTGGTCTTGTAATCTCCGGTCTTGACGAAAAGGGACAGATTGAAAACTGCTTTGTGTATCATGCAGGTACTAAACTGAGTGACGATGGTGAAATCGTAAATGCAGGCGGACGAGTTCTTGGTGTAACCGCAACAGCGGCTACTCTTCCCAAGGCTCTGGAAATTGCCTATAAGGGCGTAGTTTCCATAAATTGGAAGGATGTACATTATCGTAAAGACATCGGTCAACGTGCATTAAAGGCTCTTAATAAGTAATAATATAAATAAACACACCCGGAGGTGCTTATGAACATTCGTTTACCTTACTTGCGAGATAAGACAGCGAAGCTTACAACATCTCCGGGTGTTTACATTATGAAGGACAAGTCCGGAGAAATTATCTACATCGGAAAAGCTAAAAACCTTAAAAATCGTGTTACCAGCTATTTCAGGGAGCATGCTGACCATACACCCAAAGTTGCAAGCATGGTTTCCAATGTTTATGACTATAATTTCATTGTGACTGATTCAGAGTATGAGGCATTGGTTCTTGAGTGCAGTCTTATCAAACAACATCAGCCTAAGTACAACATTCTCTTGAAAGATGATAAGGGTTACAGCTATATTCGTATTTCTGACGAGCAGTATCCTCGTATCACCGCCGAAAAAAACAAGGACAAGGCGGGGACGTATTTGGGACCTTATATGAGCGGATTTGTAGCCCGTGAAACTGTTGCAGAGGTAAATCGTGTGTTCAGACTTCCAACCTGTAACAAGAAATTTCCCAGGGATTTTTGTAAGGGGAGACCATGTCTGAATTTTCACATTGACTTGTGCAAGGGCTTGTGCAGGGGTAAGATTTCTGAGCGTGAATATGCACAGACCATCGCTGAATCTGTTGATTATATAAAAAGCGGTAGTGCTGAGTCTGTTGAACGTATGAAGCAGGAGATGGAAAAAGCGGCAGAGATTCTTGATTTTGAACGTGCGGCAATGCTTCGTGATAGAATATCTGCTGTACGTAAGGCAAGCGAAACCCAGAAAATGTTTGATTCCGATATTGAAGAAGCGGATGTGATTGCATCAGCCCACAACAGCGGCAGTCAGTGCATATCGGTGCTTTTCTACCGCTCAGGCAGACTGTTTGACAAGCAGGCATTTTTCTTCTCAGAAGAGGAATATGATAGCGTATCGCTCATTGAATCCTTTGTCGGACAGTTCTATCACGGAAGAAGTAGCGATATTCCCAAAAATATTTACGTTGATACAGACCTGGAAAATGCGGAAATGCTGGAAAAATGGCTGACAACGTTGAAAGAAAACAGAGTATATCTCCACACGCCTAAGCGTGGGACACTGGTTAAGTTTACGGAGCTTTCACGAAATAACGCTGCTGAGGAGCTTGCACTGAGAGCAGGAAGAACAGCCAGAGAGGTAAAAGCTCTTGAAACACTTGGTACGCTTTTAGGGCTTAAAAGTGCGCCGGTCTATATTGAAGCTTATGACATATCCAATATGTCATCATCCGCAATAGTTGCCGGCATGATTGTCTTTGAAAACGGACGACCGCTGAAAAAAGCCTATAAACGCTTTTCGTTCCCTGAGAAGAATAGTCCTGATGACTATGCTTGTATGCGTGAAGCACTCATGAGACGTTTGACTCACCTTGTAAACCAGGATGGGGACGATGGCTTTAACCGAAAACCGGATCTGATTTTACTTGACGGCGGTACAGGTCATGTAAATGCAGTAAAGCCTGTTTTAGAGGAACTGGGACTTGATATACCACTTTTCGGAATGGTAAAAGACAGTAAGCACCGTACCCGTGCCATTGCAGCAAATGGCGGTGAGATTGCCGTATCCCACAAGCAGGATGCGTTTAATCTACTTACCCAGATTCAGGACGAGGTACACCGCTACGCTATTTCCTATATGAAGAGCAGGCATAAAAAACAATCCTATGAGCTTGAACTTACAAAGGTAAAGGGAATAGGGGTTAAAAAGGCTCAAAAGCTTCTTCTTTGCTTTAAAACAAAAGAAAATATGAAAAAAGCGAGTGTAGAAGAGCTTGCGTCTGCTGCGCGAGTGAATACGGACACGGCAAAAGAGCTTTTTGAAGTAATAAAAGAGATGTAAAAGAAATACAAAAACGTACTGTGAATTGTGCAAGATGCCGAACAGTGCGTTTTTTTTCGTAAACTATGGACAAATCGACAATTTTCATGTATAATAAAGAATGTAATAGTATGAGAAAATGAGGTTTAATATAGATGAGAGTTATTGCAGGAATTGCAAGAGGCAGAAAGCTTCAGACACTTGATGGTTTTGATGTGCGTCCTACAACCGATAAGGTAAAGGAAGCCATTTTTTCATCAATACAGTTTGACCTTCCCGGAGCAACCGTACTTGATCTTTTTTCAGGTAGCGGTCAGATGGGAATTGAGTCGTTGAGCCGTGGTGCGGAAAAGGCTGTATTTGTAGATGTGTCGGCGAAGTCCCTGAACATTACAAAAAGCAATATTGCATCTGTTGATATGCAGGAGAGTGCGCTTTGCTATCAGGCTGACGGAAGAGATTTTCTAAGAACTGACAGAAGCAGATACCATATTGCATTCCTTGATCCACCCTATAACAAGGGACTTATTGAAGAAGTATTGCCGCTTTTAGAAAAGCGGATGATTGCCGGTGGAAAGGTTATATGCGAGCATGAAAGCGAGCTTAGTCTTCCTGAGAGTGTAGGTAACCTTACCGTAAAAAAGAAGTATCGCTACGGAAAAATAAATGTAACAGTTTATATATGCCGGGAGGAAGATTCAGAGGATGAATAGAATTGCAGTCTGTCCGGGTAGTTTTGATCCGGTGACGCTTGGCCATCTTGATATTATCACAAGAGCTTCTACTTTGTTTGACGAGGTGATTGTTCTTGTTACAGTGAACGCCATGAAATCAAACTTCAGCTTCACCCTTGATGAGCGAAAGAACATGATTCGTTCCGTTACTAAGAATATACCAAATGTGAGAGTCGAGAGCTTCGATGGTCTCCTTGCGGACTATGTAAAGCAAGTAGGCGCGATTGCTATAGTAAAGGGTCTGAGAGCTGTAAGTGACTTTGAGTACGAATTCCAGATGGCTCTTGCAAACAAGAAATTATATGACGGTGCGGAAACGGTGTTTCTCACCACAGCGGCAGAAAATATGTATCTCAGTTCCAGTGTGGTAAAGCAGATTGCCGGATTTGGCGGTGACATAAGCCACTTTGTACCTGAGCAGATACTTGAGGATATAAAAAAACGTCTGGTAAAGGAGAAATAAAATGAATATTGAAGAAATTTTGGAAGATATGGATGATACTCTGGATAGAGCACATCCTATTCCATTTGCATCACATAAAGCAGTTGTTGATTCAGACAGACTGCGTGAGCTTATAAACGATATTCGTCTTAATATACCCGCAGAAATCAAGAGAGCAAGACTCATTGACTTTGACTGTGATCGTATCATCAGTGAAGCCAAGGCTAAGGCAGAGCAGATTGTACAGGATGCCGAAGCTCGTGCCAAGGAGATGTGTTCACAGGAGGCAATTCAAGTTGCAGCACGTCAGAGAGGTGTTGATATGTTGGCAAGAGCACAGGTTGCATCCAATGAAATTCGTGCAGGTGCAGCAGATTATGTAAACCACCTTTTAAATGAGGCAGAGGAAACGCTCAGCGCAAGTCTCAAGGATGTACGCAGTGCAAAGGCACGTATTGACGACATTAAGAACAAGCAACGATAAGTTTTGAAAATTAATATTTTATCTTATACGCATTAATATTTTTTTGCTATACTATACGTGTCGATACTTCACAAAAATAAGTGAAAAGGCGTACTGAGAGAGCTTGAAAGTGTTTCTGACTTAATATAACACGGCTCAGTGCAAGGAGGAATTTGGAAATGGATAAAATTGACGCAATGCTGATAACACTGCTTCAGGAAAATGCACGTATGCCGCTAAAAGTATTGGCATCCAAGGTATTTCTTTCTGCACCGGCAGTTTCATCAAGAATAGATAAGCTTGAAAAGCAGGGAATCATTTTGGGCTACAACACTGTAATTGATCGTCAGAAGCTGGGTTATCACATTACAGCGTTTATAAATCTGGAGCTTGCCGCAGACAGAAAGGGAGAGTTTTACCCCTTTATCAGTAGCTGTCCCAATGT
Organism: uncultured Ruminococcus sp.; assembly: GCA_964594275.1. Taxonomy (GTDB): domain Bacteria; phylum Bacillota; class Clostridia; order Oscillospirales; family Ruminococcaceae; genus Ruminococcus_C. The sequence goes on from CAZQMA010000009.1 coordinate 17,463, forward strand.
TCTGGAGTGCAATTGTGTAACAGGTACTTATTCAATGCTTATAAAAGTTTCTTTCCCATCTACACAGGAACTTGACGCATTTATTGGAAAGATACAGCACTTTGGCAATACATCCACACAGATAGTCTTTTCAACACCTGTGCCTCATCGTGAAATAAACGTTGAGCCTGATATGTGATAAATTTAACTGACCGTAGGAGTCCGCAGTATAGAATTCTATTCTGCGGATTTTTTGCAATATGGAGGATAGATAATGCTTCATTTTATTATAGGCGGAGCGGGATGTGGAAAATCCCATATGCTTATGGAAATCATAAAAGAGAAAGAAGCTGTAGGAGAAACTGTTCTTGCAATAGTGCCCGAACAGTTTTCCTATGAATTTGACCGTAAACTTTACGACCGATTGGGTGCACAGAGTTTTAACGCTCTTGAAACCCACAGTTTCACGTCTCTTGCAAGGGATATTTTCAGACGTTTTGGTGGCGGAGAAAGCGGCTTATACATGGACGAGCTTACTCAGACGGGACTTATAATCCAGGCGGCAGGTCTTGCAGAGGGCGAACTGAGAAGTTTTGGTAATCAGACTGCCAGAAGTGAGTTTATATCAGGAGTTTCATCAATTATAACTTCCCTCAGAAGAAACGGAATCAGCGCAGAGCAATACATATCTCAGTGTCAGGGCTTAAAGGGAAGACTTCTTGATAAGGCACTTGATATAGGTGCGGTTTATCACCACTACGAGGCTCTTCTACTAAAAAACAATCTCCGCGACATGCTCACCGATGTGACTGATGCGGCAGCTATTGCAAATGGCAGTGACTTCTTTGCAGGGATGAATATTTTCATAGATGAGTTTGAAAGTTTCACTCCCGATCAGTACGAAATGCTCACTGTAATGCTGGGCATTGCTGACGAGGTGTACATAGCTGTGCGCTCAGATAGTGAAAATGAATCGGAGCTGTCACTCTTTGCATCGGTGGGTGCGGCTGTGAGAAAGGTTAGAGCAATTGCAATAGATTTAAACGTTGAAACGGAGTTCATACACTGCACAGAACAGCACCGCATGAAGCATGAGGATCTTATAAGGCTAAGCGATACTATTTTTCGTCCTGTAAAGACAACCTCTTTGGGACGTTCAGAGCATATTCACATCCTTGAAGCGACGACTCCGACAGATGAAGTCGAATACGTCTGTGCAACCATCAAGCGTATGCTGTCAAAGGATTCTTCCCTCAGGTGCCGCGATATTGCTATTGTAACAAACAGGCTTTCTGAATATGCAGGAATACTGGAACACTCCATGGAACGTTACGGTTTGCCATGCCATATAGATATGGCTGCCTCTGTGCTTCATACGCCATTTATGGTCTATCTCATGTCGCTTCTGGCATTGCTCAGAAAGCGTGAGCCTGATACAGAGCTTCTGCTCAGATGCGGAAAAACCGGATTTGCAGACTGTGACATAATTGAGCTTGCACAGCTAGAAAACTATTGCTATATATGGAGCATTGACGGAAGCGCATGGAATCAGCCCTTTACCTTTGGGGACGGTGCGGTGGAGGCGGAAGAGGTAAGACGGAAACTTCTTGCACCTCTGGAAAAGCTTAGAAGAAAATGTAAAAACTGCGTAACAGGTGCGGACTACAGCAGAGGTGTTTACGAGTTTTTATCCGAGGAAGAGATAGGAATACGTGCTGAGAGGCTGTTTGGCAGCGATGATACAGGCAGACTTTCACAGCTAAGACAGGACTTTAAGCGCGTATGGGACAGCCTTATGGATATACTTGATGTGCTGGCATTTCTCTACGAAACTCAGAAATGCACTCCTGCTGAATACTTTACACTGCTCAGCTCAATGCTGAAAACTGTTACCCATGCTGTACCACCGAGGACGCTTGATGCCGTATTTATCGGACCTGCATCTACTTCACGACTCAGTGAACCGAAAATCACCTTTGTACTGGGAGCTTGTGACGGAAGTTTTCCCCAGAATGCATCGGGTGTAAGTCTTTTCTCTGAACGTGACCGTATTCTTCTTGAGGATAGGGGCATAACCATTGGTCAGCCGCCGGAAATCAGTACGGCCGATGAGCGACTGGCAGTCTATAAGATACTGTCAAGCCCGTCAGAGGAGCTTTATCTCTGCTATCCCATCAAGGATATGGCTGAGAAGAAAACCATGAAATGCATTGGAATTGAGCTTGCGTTGTCTCTCTTTGAAAACAGGGACGAAATGCTTATCCTTGGCAAGGAAATTCCAACCGATTATTACGCAGTAACAAAAGCTGCGGCATATTATCACTATATACAAGATTTTTCAGAACGCACTGAAGCCATTTCCGCAGTGCAAACTATTCTTTGTGAGGATGAATACTATAGAGAAAGAATTGATTACTTGAAAGCTGTCCATACATCTGCTGATTTTAGTGTCAAACCCTATCTTATGGAAGCACTTTCGGGATCAACTCTTACACTGTCCGCAACAAGACTTGAAACCTATTATCTCTGCCCGTTCCGCTACTTCTGCAAGTATGCTTTGGGTCTCTATGAACGACGCAAGGTAAATCTAGGGCATATGGAAAGGGGAAGTCTTATTCATGCCTGTCTTGAAAAGCTTTTCCGTGATGTACCCAGGGAACGTTTTATAAATATGAGTGCAGAAGAAATAATGGAACGCTCCTCAAAGCTGTCACAGGAATATTTTAGCAGTATTTTGGGTGGTGAGCTTATTCAGAATATACGTGATATGGCGTCACTTTCAAAGGTTGCCGATGGTATATCAGCGCTTGCTGTTCATATGCAGGATGAGCTGAGGCAGTCGGATTTTTATCCCGAATACCTTGAGCTTGAAATTTCCGATAAAAATCCTGATTTTCCATCGCCAAGGTTTATGACATCAGATGGCAAGCCTGTACGTATAATGGGCATTGCAGATAGGGTGGATCTTTATCATGGTGATGACGGCGACTGGGTGCGAGTGGTTGACTATAAGAGCGGAGGAAAGAACTTTTCACTGGGAAATCTGCTCTATGGTCTTGATATGCAGATGCTGCTCTATCTCTTTGCTATAACGGGTAATGGCTCAAAACTCAGCAGTGCAGCACCGGCAGGCGTGCTTTATCTCCCTGCGGGCACGCCTGAATACAAAGACTGCAAGGGTACCAGAAGAAAGGGCTCGGATAAGTCGTTAGTTTTACGTGAAAGCTATAAAATGAACGGCCTCCTTCTGGATAATCCCAGTCTCATAAAGCACATGGATAAGTTTCTCAGCGGTGATTATATCAAGGCTAAGCTTAAAGCTGACGGTGTGAGTTTTGACAAGCGGAGTGGTGATTTTGTTTCTGAAAGTGAGATGGAATATCTTCGCAAATATACTGCTGATAAGGTAGTTGAGGCAGCTGAGGGAATATATAGCGGTAACGCCGCTGTAAGTCCTCTCATAATAGGTTCCACCGTTGATGCCTGCATGTACTGTGGGTTCAAGGATGTGTGTGGCAATATAGACAGATGCAGGCGTGTAACCTCTACATCGGCACAGCTTAAAGATGAGCTTATGAAAGAGCTTAACAGAAAGGAGAGTGAGAAATAATGGCATGGACAACAGAGCAGCAGACAGCAATTGATGCCCGCAGTGCAGGCTTTATAGTATCGGCGGCGGCAGGCAGCGGTAAAACCTCTGTTCTTGTTGAACGTATTACAAGTATAATCGCGGACAAGAAAAATCCTGTGCCAGTTGAAAAGCTTGTAGTAGTAACCTTTACAGTAGACGCAGCGGCAGAAATCAGACACAGACTCTCTCTTTCACTTGAAAGTGCCATTGCGGATTCACCTGATGACCATTGGTTGAGACGACAGCAGATGCTTCTGCACAGTGCGAGAATATCCACAATCAACTCATTCTGCTTTGAGTTTATACGTGAGCACATGGACGGAAATCCCGTAACATCTGGTTTCCGTGTACTTGATGATGCGGAGCAGAAGCTTATGCTTACAAGTGCTGTGAATGAGGTTATGAGCAGATGGCATACTGAGCGAAAGGACGATATGCAGATTCTCTGGAATGCATTTTGTCACAAGTCTGACGCTCCCGTTGAAACCATTCTTACAGAGCTTTATCGCTTCTTTGAATCCATTCCCTTTCGTGAAGAGTGGATAGAAAAGACCCTTTCACGGTACAGCGTATCAATGTATGATAACTATTACTTTAAACATATACTTAAAGCTCTTAGAAATGAGGCGGAGTCCATATGCAGGCTTTGTGAAAAGGCTGTATATCTTGCAGGTGATATATATCTTGAAAAAAACAATGTTCTTGAATGGGTGAGTATGGACTATGATTTAATCATGCTTTTGAAAAAGCATCTGAGCGACGAGAGACCTGACCCGGAAATTCTTTCAGAGCTTGCAGTAAACGGAATGAATATACACACAGGTAATTATCCTGCAAAGCCTAGAAAAAACATTGAAAATGAGCTTCACTTCTATCAAGTTAAGGATATACGCAACAGCTATAACAAAAGACTGAAAGACTTGATGAGCGATATATGCATGAATATTCCGTATTTTGAGAATGATATGGCAGAGCACCTGAAAATTCTTCCGCTGCTCTTTGAGATGGAAAAGGAGCTGGAGGATTGTATCTGGGAGAAAAAATCGGAAAAGAATGCTATAAGCTTTTCTGACGGTGAAACAATAGCACTCAGTCTCCTTGCGGAAAGAGACGAAAAGGGAAGGGTCTGTCCCACATCGGTTGCAAAAGAAATGTCTGAATTTTATGAGCTTATTATGATTGATGAGTATCAGGACTCCAATAATAAGCAGGACTATATATTCAAGCTTCTCTCAAGAAACTGCTATAACGAAGAAACTGGGAGTCTGAGATATGGTGACAATGTTTTTCTGGTAGGAGATGTCAAACAGTCAATCTATCGTTTCCGTAACGCAAATCCATCGAACTTTTCGAGTGCAATAAGTGACGCTGAGATTTATAGCGAGGACAGTGATTCACCACTGCAACTTATCAGACTCAGTAAAAACTTCCGCAGCAGCCGTTCGGTTATAGCTTTTGTCAACTTTCTTTTTGGTCATCTTATGACAGAGAGTTGTGGTGAGATAAGCTACGGTGAGGATGAGAAGCTATATATCGGAGCTACGGGATTTGATATTCTTCCACGTGAAGAGCAGGCAGTTGAGGTTGCGATTCTTCCTGAAAAGGAGGATAGTGAGGAGATTCTTCCATCGGCAATGTACACAGCGGAAACCATAAGGCGTATGCTTGATGAAGGTTTTCCAGTGCTTATGAGAGACGGTAGCAAGCGCCCTTGTTCACCTGAAGATTTTTGTATCCTTATGAGAGGGAAGAAACACTCAAAAACCTTTGTTAAGGCACTAGAGGAGCAGAATGTCCCCGTAAAGGGCATTGATGAATCAGGCTACCTTAAATCAAGGGAAATAAGTCTCCTGCTGTCTCTTCTGAGGGTGCTTGACAATCCCCTTCTTGAAATACCTCTTGTAGCGGTTATGGTGTCTCCCATGTTTTCTTTTACAGCTGACGACCTTGCAGAAATAAGACTCACAGACAAATCTCTCAGTCTCTATCCTGCAATGTGTCTTATGCTTGAAAGAAAGTCTGCTTCCGATACACTTCTTAAAAAGTGTCGTAGCCTTTACGATACCATTGCACAGTTGAGATACGACAGTGCACTCTATTCTTTGGAAGCTCTTATCAGGCGGATATATGATACTACTGACTTTATGTCAGTGATGCAACTGTATAAGGATGGTGCCAAAAAGCGGGCAAATCTCAGGCTTCTCATGCAGTATGCAAAGGATTATGAAAAGAATGCTGCTGATAGCAGCCGTGGAAGTGTATCAGGCTTTTTGCGCTATATTGACAGTATGATGGAAAAGGACAGTGACTTCACCCAGGCTGAAAGCTCAGGCGGTTCAGATAAGGCTGTTGTGATAAAGACTATGCATGGTTCAAAGGGTCTTGAGTATCCCTTTGTGTTTGTATGCATGACAGAGACTGAGTTCAATAAGCGTGACAACGCAAAGAAGCTTTACTGCACTGATAAATTTACTGCGGGACTTAGACTTCAGAATCCTGATACTCTGGAAAAGTACGCATCAATGCCTCATGTTGTGATTCAGAATGAAAAGGAATCCGACATGAAGTCTGAGGAACTGAGACTTCTCTATGTTGCCCTGACACGTGCAAGGCAGAAGCTCTTTATCCCACTGCGTTACAGTGAATATGAAAAGGACAAAATCATTAAGCTTATTGACCTTATAGGCGAAAAGGGAAGAATTACACCGGATATAGCATTGGGTGCAAATTCTATGGCTGAGTGGATATGGATGTCCTTGATTATAAGAGGGGATAGTGAACTTTGTGATATTGTAACGGAGTGCGATATGTATAAGGGTGATGCGGCAGAAAATTATGGGGAAGTAAACTATAGTACAGTATACGAATATGCAGGCAGGATAGCCCATGAGTACAGACCAATGCCTGCGCCTACTGCGGGAGTTCTCAAAGGAATACGTAGTATGCTCGCTCATGAATATGACACGGAAGAAAGAGAACAGGTTTCCCTTTTAAGTGTATCCGCAGCGTCAAAATCGGCAGACGGCGAAACTCTTACCTTGAAGCGACCGAGGTTTATTACTAAAACCGGCGGTACTCTTACAGGGGCTGAGCATGGTACAGCAGTTCATGCGTTCTTCCAGTATGCGGATTTCAAGAATGCCGAAACCGATTCGATAAAGGAAATACAAAGACTCTATGACAAGGGTTTCATAACCCGTGACCAGATGACAACCATACGGCCTCAAAGGGAAATCGACCCGTTTTTCCGTCATGAGTTGTATGTAAGAATAAAAGCATCAGGACGGCTTCTCCGTGAGCGAAAGTTCTTGGTGCGTATGAGCGATCTTGGGCTGCCTTTGAATCCGCCGTCGGAGAAATACACAGACCTTTGTGCAATGAGGAAAAGCGGTAGCATGATGAAGGGTATTATCGATCTTGCCTTTGAAGAGAAAGACGGCTTTGTTCTGGTTGATTATAAAACCGACTATGTCGCTGATTCTTCTGAGCTTCTGGAAAAATACGAGCTACAGCTTTACATTTACAGTCTTGCACTTAGAAATATAACAGGAAAGCCGGTTAAAGAGTGTGTTATCTATTCCACACACCTGAATGAAACGGTTCCTGTAGTCTTTGAAAATAAAAATTGAGGAGTGACCCAATGGAAAATCTTACTAATATATCTGTTGTTCGTGAAATTATGGAGAGACACGGCTTCCACTTTTCAAAGAAGCTGGGACAAAATTTTCTAATAAATCCTACAGTATGCCCGCGAATCGCCGAGATGGGCAATGCAGCACCGGGATATGGTGTGCTTGAAATCGGAACAGGCGTGGGTGTTCTTACTCACGAGCTGGCAAAACGTGCTGACAAGGTAGCGGCAGTTGAAATAGATGATCGACTTTTGCCCATACTTGAAGAAACTGTAGGTGAACATAAGAATCTTCACGTAATCCACGGCGACATCCTGAACTTTGACCTTGAAAGGCTAATTGCAGAGGAGTTTCATGGACTTAAAGTTGTAGTTTGCGCCAATCTGCCATACTATATCACAACACCAATTCTCATGTATCTTTTAGAGAGCGGTGCTGATATTGATGCTATTACCGTAATGGTACAGAAGGAGGTCGCTGACAAGCTTGAAGCAAAGGTCGGTTCACGTGCAGCCGGCGCAATAACTGTAGCTGTAAACTTCTATGGCACGGCAGAAAAGCTTTTTTCTGTGTCACGTGGCAGCTTTATGCCAGCACCTAATGTAGATTCAGCGGTGGTACAGATTCGTACCAGTACAGAGTGGCGTGAACGCGTAAATGATAAAAAGCATTTCTTTTGCATGGTGCGTGCAGGTTTTCAGCAACGCCGTAAAACTCTTGTAAATGCACTTTCATCCGTTATGGGCTATAACAAGAACACTCTTACAGCTGCTCTTGAAAGTCTTGATATTTCTCCTACGGTACGTATTGAAGCTCTCACCATGGAACAACTTTGCAGCCTCAGCAACGCCCTCACTTCGGCTTGACTTTAGGTGCGTTATATGGTACAATGTTCATATGAGACCTGTTCTCAGATGTCTATGCAAAAGCTGAATTTCTACACTGTGAGGTGATAATTTGTGACACAGAATACTATCTTTGAGGATAGACTGATGGAAGCCCGTAAGCGAAAAGGACTGACCGTCAGGCAGGCAGCGGCAATGCTCAGGCTTCCCTATACCACTTATAACAATTACGAAAAAGGAAACCGCGAGCCGACAGGCGGCATGATATGTAAACTGGCAGAGTTTTACGATGTCACCACAGATTATTTGCTGGGCAGAAAAGAGTTTGAAGCGAATGCTGAGACTGAGCTTGAAAGAAAGCTTGATGCTCTTGACGACCACGGGAAGCGTCTTGTGAAGATGGTGCTCAATGCGGAATATGAACGTTGCGCAGGTGAAAAGACTGCTCAGATTGAGAAGTCCTTTCAGGAAGGCGAATATATAACTATGCGTTCAAGTCAATACAGAGTGTCTGCAGGAACAGGATTTTCCCTTGGCGAGGGTGATGACTTTATTGAAATAAGCGTACCCGATACACCTCTTACACGAAAGGCTGATTTTTGTCTTACCATAACAGGTGACAGTATGGAACCTGTTTACCACAATGGTGACCTTGTTCTTGTAAAGAGAGCAGACTATGTTGCCAAGGGTGAGATTGGTATTTTTGTTGTAGACGGAAGCGGCTACATCAAGAAATTCGGTGGAGACAGACTTATTTCAATAAACAGTGATTACAATGATATTATCCTTACTCATGAAAGTTATGCCAAATGCTTCGGTAAGGTTATAGGCAGATTGTAGAAATAAGGAGGTTGTTATAATGGGTTCTGTACTGCTTAAAAATATTACAGCAGCTAACAGTAATGGTACAATGATATGTGATATTCTCATTGAGGATGGAGTTATTGTGTCCCTCAGCGGTACTGTGGCGGATGAAGTTTATGATTGCACAGGATTGGTTGCAATGCCAGGTCTTTTTGATATGCATATTCATCTCCGCGACCCTGGATTTACCGCAAAGGAGGATGTTTATACAGGCTGTGCAGCAGCACTTGCCGGTGGTGTAACAGGCGGTGCTTGTATGCCGAATACAAAACCTGCTATCGACTCACCTGAAACGGTACGTTATATCATAGACAAGGCAAAGAAAACAGGCGTTGACATTCGTCCTGTCGGTGCTATAACAAAGGGGCTTTCCGGTAAGGAAATGTGTGACTTTGATGCGCTGAAGGAAGCAGGCGTATGTGCCGTATCTGATGATGGCAGACCTGTTGAAAACGCAGAAATGATGCGACGTGCTTTAGTGAGAGCTGCAAAAAGAAACATTCCTGTTATATCTCACTGTGAGGACTTAAGCATAATAAACGGTGGTATTATCAATAAGGGCAAAGTATCTGAGGACCTTAATGTTCCGGGAATGGACAGAGCATCGGAGGATTATATCACGGCAAGAGAGATGATTCTTGCATCCGGTGCTGATGTACCGATTCATATTGCCCACGTATCAACAAAGGGCAGTACTGATATGATTCGCTTCGCAAAATCCAAGGGTGTACAGGTGACATGTGAAACCTGTCCTCACTACTTTCTGCTTACTGATGAAGCGGTACGTAGTATGGATGCAGACTACCGTATGAGCCCTCCGCTCCGTACAGAGCAGGACAGGCTTGCTATTATCGAGGGTATAAAGGACGGCACAATTGACTGTATTGTAACTGACCATGCACCTCATACACCTGACGATAAGTCCGACTTTTATAAAGCACCCAACGGTGTAATCGGCATGGAAACATCCCTTGCAGCAACACTTACCCTTTATCATGAGGGTGTGCTTACACTTTCTGATATTGTAAGGCTTATGTCAGAGAAACCGAGAGAAATCCTGGGACTTGAAAAGGTTGAAATCAGAGAGGGTGCAGTAGCGGATTTATGTATTGTTGATACAGAGTATAAATGGACGGTTGACCCCGAGAAGCTACACTCAAAGGCAAGAAACGCTGTTTTCAAGGGCGTTACATTCAAGGGCAAGCCGATAATGACCATCTGTGGCGGCGGTGTACGCTATAAAGATGAGGAATATAAATTTACTAAAGGAGAATAAAGAAAATGGGCTTTGATAGACTGATAAAGAAGATTAAGGATATGAAGAATCCGTCCGTAGCAGGACTTGACCCAAAGCTTGAGTATGTTCCTGAATATATTGTAAATGAGTGTTTTGAAAAGTACGGTCAGACATTAAAAGCTGCCGCAGAAGCTATCCTCATTTTCAATAAGGCTCTCATTGACGAGCTGTATGATATTGTTCCTGCAATCAAGCCCCAGGCTGCTTACTACGAAATGTACGGCTGGGAAGGCGTGAGAATTCTCACCGAGACTATCGCTTACGCTCAGGAAAAGGGTATGTTTGTTATGACTGACGGTAAGAGAAATGACATTGGTGCTACTATGGAAGCATATGCAGCAGCACATCTTGGTGCAGTTAAGGTGGGTGACAATGAAATTTCTCCTTTTGGCGCAGATGCTCTTACTGTAAACGGCTACCTGGGTACAGATGGCATTGCACCTCTTATGAAGATTTGCGAGGCACAGGATAAGGGTATTTTCGTTCTTGCCAAAACTTCCAATCCCTCAAGCGGCGAGCTTCAGGACAGATGTATCGGTGATACACCCATCTATGCAGTTATGGGTGATATGTGCGAAAAGTGGGGCGAGGACACAATAGGTGAGTATGGTTATTCTGCAGTTGGCGCAGTAGTTGGTGCAACTTACCCTGAGCAGCTTACAGAGCTTAGAAAGAGACTTCCTCATACAATGTTCCTGGTTCCCGGCTATGGTGCACAGGGTGGCGGCGCAGAGGGTCTCCGTGGTGCATTTGATGAAAATGGTTTGGGTGCAATCGTAAACTCTTCCAGAGCGATTATGTGTGCATATAAGAAAGAAGGATGTCCGGAGACAGACTTTGCAAAGGCTGCACGCAGAGAAGCAATCAGAATGCGTGAGGATATTGTTGCTGTTACTGCACTGTAAAAAACTATCTGTGAGGAATAGAAAATGAAATATACAAAGTCAATTTATCCAATAATTAAAAAGCGTATTCTGGGCAGGAAGCTTTTTCTCCAAGAAATACTCTGTCCGGATATTGCAGAAAAGGCAGAGCCTGGACAGTTTGTACACATTCTGCCCGAGGGCTTTACTCTCCGTCGCCCCATTTCCATTTGTGATATTGACAAGGAAAAGGGAAGCCTTACTATTGCATACGAGGTAAAGCAGGAGGGTACAGAATGGATTGCCTCCAGAAATGTAGGCGATACGCTTGATGTACTAGGTCCGTTAGGTCACGGCTTTACGCTTTTGCCTGATGCTAAGAAGGTGATACTCATAGGTGGCGGTATCGGCAATCCGCCCATGCTCCCTCTGGCAAAATATTACGGCGAAAAGGCAACTGTTATCTCAGGCTTCAGAAATGCTGAGCTTGCAATATTACAAGATGAATTTAAGGCAGCAGGCGCAGAAAGGATTCTCTGCACTGATGATGGGACAGCAGGCAGAAAGGGTTTTGTAACTGAGCCTCTCCGTGAGCTTATCGCCAAGGGTGATGTAGATGGTGTGTTTGCCTGTGGACCAAAGCCCATGCTAAAATTTGTTGCAGCTATTGCAGATGAAGCAGGAGTGTTCTGTGAGGTGTCGTTGGAAGAGCGTATGGGCTGCGGTATAGGTGCGTGCCTTGTATGTGCTTGTAAGCTCAATCAGAACGGTGAATCACGTATGGGACACGTATGCAAGGACGGTCCAGTATTTTCATCAAAGGAGGTTGAGTGGTGATGGCAAAGCTTGCCGTTAATGTAGCAGGTGTGGATTTCAAAAATCCCGTTATTCCTGCATCAGGTGTTTTCGGTTATGGTAGAGAGTATGAGGAGCTGTTTCCACTGTCAAAGTTGGGTGGTATCGCTACCAAAGGTACAACACTTCATCTCCGTCCCGGCAACCCTGCCCCCAGAATCGCCGAGACACCTTCCGGTATGATAAATTCTGTTGGTCTTCAGAATCCCGGAATTGATGCTTTCATTGAGAAAGAACTCCCTAATCTTATGACAAAAGATACGGTTATTCTTGCAAATATTGCAGGCAGCACTGCGGAAGAGTGCGCTGAGGTTGCGGCGAAGCTCCAAAATACCGATGTTCATATGATAGAACTTAACATTTCCTGTCCGAATGTTAAAAAAGGCGGAGCTGCATTTGGCGTACACTGCGAGTCGGCAGCTGCTGTAACCGCTGCTGTAAGAAAGGCTACAACTAAGCCTCTTGCTGTAAAGCTTTCTCCCAATGTTACCGATATAACAGAGATTGCACGTGCAGTAGAATCCGCAGGTGCAGATGCTGTATCTCTTATCAACACACTTTTGGGCATGAGAATTGACATTAATACAAGACGTCCTATTCTTAGAAATAATGTGGGTGGTATGTCGGGACCTGCGGTATTTCCTCTTGCTGTAAGAATGGTATGGCAGGTTGCAAATGCTGTTAAGATCCCTGTAATTGGCATGGGTGGTATCGACTCAGGCAAGGCAGCAATCGAAATGATGATGGCAGGTGCAAAGGCAGTTCAGGTTGGTGGTGCAATATTTACCGACCCTTACGCACCTGTAAGAATTATTGATGAGATGAACGACTGGCTTGACGCTCACGGTGTAGCTGATATTAATGAAATCATAGGATGTGTAGAGCCATGGTAATTATGTCTGTTGACTTTGGTGATTCACGTACAGGCATTGCAATATGTGATAAGAGTGAGTTTTTAGCGTCACCTGTGTGTGTGGTAGCAGAGAAGAATTTTGATGTGTGCATGGAAAAGGTAGCGGCTATTGCAAAGGAAAGAGCCGCTGAGCTTATTGTTGTAGGCTATCCTAAAAACATGAATAATACAATTGGTGAGCGTGCTGAGAAATGCACTAAATTTGCAGAGGGTCTTACCGCTATGACAGGTATTGAAACCGTTATGTGGGATGAACGCTGTACAACTGTTTCTGCTCACAATTATCTTAATGTCACCAATACACGTGGCAAAAAGCGCAAGGCAGTTGTAGACGCAGTTGCAGCTACAATTATCCTTGAAAGTTACATGGGATTCAGAAAGAATCAGAGAACATAAAGAAAAAATCGCCTTGACAACATGTCAAGGCGATTTCGTCGTTTGTAACTTTTAAACAATATTCAAAGCATGCTTTAATCTCGTTTATAACTAATTTATCCATAATTTTCACAGTCATTTAGGAAGTACATTGTATGTTACTTGTATCATTTTATTTTAGAATTGCAAATGTTTTGTTTCTAAATGGTGAATTCGCATTTCTTTGTAGAGATATCTTTGGAGAAATATGGAAATCATTGTGTAAAATATCACCTTTTGCTTGACAATTGAGAATAAATGATGTATAATATTCTTACATAAAAATTATCGCTTTTATTATAATTTGAGGAGGAGATATAATGAAAAGTAACATCAAAAAACTTATGGCAGTATTAACTGCCGCAACTGTAGGGGTAGGACTTGGCTCAGTATTTTCAAATGTGGATGCCGAGGAAGTATTACTTGCATCTGAATGTGAAGCCCTTACACTGTCAAGTGAAGCAGTGGTAACAACAAAAGTATATAACGATGAGTATCCTGGCTATACAGGTGACGGCTTTGTATGGGTAGCAAATGCAGGTACAATGTCATTTACTGTTGATGCACCTGAAGCTGGTATGTACAGACTTATGTCAAGATGTATAATGTACCTTGGAAGCGAGGGGGAGACAAGAGAAGCAATGGTGAGTGTGGAACGAGGAGATGGCACCACATGGTCAAAGACTGTTAAAATTGCTCATACTGATACATGGAACGATTATAGCTTCGGTGATATCAAGCTTGCCGAGGGCGAAAATACCATTACATTTGGCGGCGGCTGGGGCTACTGTCTCTACGACAGTATGACTCTTTCAGCTACGCCTAAAGTAAATTATCAGGGTGCAACTTCAACCCTTAATGATCCATTGGCTACAGCTGAGACTAAATCTCTTATGGGCTATCTGAAGAGTATTTACGGTGAACATACACTGTCAGGTCAGCAGGAAATCTACGGTGGTGGCAACGATGGTAATATGGAGCTTGAATTCGAGTGGATTCAGGAAAATACAGGTAAGCAGCCTGCTATTCGTGGCTTTGACTTCATGAACTATAATCCTCTTTATGGTTGGGAGGACGGTACAACTGAGCGTGCCATTGACTGGTGCAATAACAAGAACGGTATCGTAACCGCATCGTGGCACATTAACGTTCCTATTGACTTTGAGAATTATGAACTTGGCGATGTAGTTGACTGGCAAAAGTGTTCCTACAAGAACTATCAGTCATCCAACAGCACTTTTAACACAGCCAACGTTGTAGTTGAAGGTACAAAAGAATATGAGTATTTCCAGCTTGCTATGGATGATTTGGCAGAGCAGCTGCTCATTCTCCAGGAGAACAATGTTCCAGTTATTTTCCGTCCTCTTCATGAAGCACAGGGTAATGAGGGCAACTACGGAGATGGTACAGCTTGGTTCTGGTGGGGCGACAGAGGTCCTGAGGTTTATAAAGAAGTATGGAAGCTTCTCTATACAACCCTTACCGAAAAATATGGACTTCACAACCTTATCTGGGAGTTTAACAGCTATAACTACAGTAACTCCCCCACATGGTATCCCGGTGATGAGTATGTAGACCTTGTTGCATATGATAAATATAATGTAGACAATAACAGAGACGATGGTCTTTCAAGTGGCCCTAATGTATCTGCCATATCTGCTATCTTCCACTATCTTGTAGAGCTTACAGATGGTGAAAAAATGGTTGCAATGTCTGAGAATGACACTGTACCTACAGTTGAAAATATGACTGTTGAGGATGCTAAGTGGCTTTACTTCTGTCCCTGGTACGGTGAACATCTGATGAGTGAACGTTATCAGGATCCTGCAACTCTCAGTGAAACCTATAATAGCGAATTCTGTATCACTCTGGACGAACTGCCCGCTGACTGGAAAACAGCCTTTGCTGATGGTTCTGTTACTCCCAGTACAACAAAGCCTGTCACTACAACTACAACAACAGAGTCAGGCGAGGATGAAACAACTACTACAACCGCAACGACAACAACTGAAGATATAACTACTACCACAACCGTCAGTAGTGACAGCAATAATACTACTACTTCTACTACTGTTACTACCACTACTTCGGGCAGTGAAGAAGAGAAAACAACCACGACAGTAATCGTTCCTGATGACGTGTACATCGGCGATGTAAACCTTGATGGGGGGCTTTCCATGAGTGATATGGTTGCACTTAATAAATACATTGCAAACCTTATCCAGCTTAACGACCAGCAGATGAAGAATGCTGACTGCTACAGCGATTCTCAGATTGCAGCGACCGACTCAACTGCACTTCTTTACTACTTGACAGAAAAGGTTGACACTCTTCCTATTCTGCCTGAGTAAATAACAAACCTGATAAAACAAAACGGCAACATCCATGTGGATGCTGCCGTTTTAATGTATTGATATATGTATTTATGAACGCCACTGCTTGCGGAACTGACCTGCGGTCATTTCTTCATAGGAGCGAAACATGCGATTGAAGTAGCTTACATCGTCAAAGCCGCAGGCATGAGCTATGGCTTCTATTTGCATGTCCGAGAAACGAAGCAGTTTCTTAGCTTGCTGTATGCGGCACGCTCCGAGATATTGGATTATAGTCATACCATACTGATTCCGAAATGAACGGAGCATATAGTATTTGCTTACGCAAAATTCACGGCTCAGATCGTCAAGGGTAATTTTCTCGGCGAAGTGAGCCTCGATATATTCCTTGATAAGAGAGCTTTTCTCGGAAATACTGCTTGCTGCATTGGAGATACCGTCTGTGTCTTGTGAGAAGAGTGTCATTGCGTTTACCAGGTTGTGAAGCTGGAGAGAGATGTGGTACTCAAATCCAAGCTTCTTTTCACGGAGAAGTTTCTCAATTTCCTCGTAAACAGAAACAAATGGCTGAAGTTCCTTTACACGTATAATAACATTATTCTGCCTTTGACGGAAGAATCCGTGGAGCTGTTTCATGACAGAGCTGTTGCAGTGAATCCAGGAAAGCTCCAGGGGCCTTTTTGTACTGCTTGTATAGGTATACCCGTGGTTACAGTTTATCCATACAACACTTCCTGCACTGAGTTTGTATGTATTATCCTTATAAATCAGTGTCCCCTTTCCTCTGGGAACAAAGAGGAAAAGAAAGGAGTCAAGAGCATCACGTTGACTTGTAAATCCCGGATCGCAGGTTAGAGTGCCTATTTCCTGGAGATATAAGAGGCTGCTTTTAGCAAGCTGAGATGGTGTATGCAGATAGCGCTGCGATACTGAGTCGTTTTTGGTGTTCATAATCTTGTCCTCCAAAATAGAGCAATATTGTACTGTTAGTTGGCAATAATATCACTCGACAAAATCCTGTATATTCATTATACTATATATTGTAAGCGATGTAAAGCGTTTATTTCGATTTTTAAGTAAACGTTTTTTGTTGCGTATTCTTTTTCCTCATTTTCCTCATTGGTCAAGGCTGGTACAGATTCTCTGTGCCGGCTTTTCCATTTTTATGGGAAAATTATGCAAACCACTTGCAATTAGTTTTAGCTTGTGGTATAATAAACACTGCAAAGTTCTATCATAAGAAGAGCATTTGCAAAAAAAAGTTAATACTCGAAAGGAATGGTAAACATGAAAAAGAAGATTGCATTCATTCTCGTGTTCACAGCACTGACCACAGCATTTAGCGGATGTAATTCCGCAAGTGACAAGACAGGTGATTCTGATTCCTCAAGCATTACTGTCGGCATCACTCAGGATCTGGAGGAGAGCCTTGACCCGCACAAAGCGGAGGCTGCTGCTACCAGAGAAATACTCTTCAACGTATTTGAAGGGCTTTACAAGCCAGACAGCAATGGAGAACTTATCCCTGCTGTAGCTGAAAGCTATGAACTTTCAGAGGACGGTCTTGTCTATACGTTTATATTGAGAGACAATGTGCTTTTCCACAACGGTGAAACCGTTACAGCTGAGGATGTAATTTCATCTTTCAAAAGTTGTGCCGGTACTGATGGGGAAACTCCACTCATACCGGCATTTTCTAATATTGCCTCTATCGAAGAGACAGATGATGGCATTATTGCAATTACCCTTAGTGAACGAGATCCTGACTTTATGTCATACGTTGCATCTGTCAAGGCAGCAATAATGCCGGCAGGGCAGACTGATGCAGACACGAACCCTATCGGTACAGGACCCTATAAATATATATCACGTTCTGTTCAGGAAAATATAAAGATGGAGAAGTTTGACGAGTACTGGGGCGAGAAGGCTTATATTGAAAATGTAATCTTCAAGGTTTGTGCTGACACTGACTCACTGGTCATGAATCTAAATGGTGGTTCAATTGATATGATGGCGCATCTGCCTGTAGCTCAGGCACAGCAGCTCTCAGATGATTTCAATGTTTTAGAGGGTACAATGAATCTGGTTCAGGCTGTATATCTCAACCAGAGTTTTGAGCCGTTCCGGAATGAGAGTGTCCGTAAGGCATTGTGTTATGCAGTAGATCGCACAGCTATCCTCGACCTGGTATCTGACGGTAAGGGTGAAATTTTGGGAAGCAGTATGTTTCCAAATTTCGGCAAGTACTATATACCTGAACTAAGCGATAGTTACAATTATGACCCTGAAAAGGCCAAGCAGCTTCTTTCAGAGTCCGGCTATGCAGAGGGCGAGCTGAGCTTCACTATTATTGTACCAAGTAACTACCCTCAGCATGTTGATACAGCGGTTATTATTGCTGACCAGCTTGGCGAGGTAGGCGTTGATGTAGAAATTGAACAGGTCGAGTGGAACACGTGGCTCAGTTCCGTTTACTCTGACAGACAGTTTGAGGCAACGGTTGTTGGTGTTGATGCCTCAAATCTCACTGCAACAGCAATGCTGTCTCGTTTCTGCTCTGATGCAGATAATAACTTTGTAAACTACAATAACGCTGACTACGATGCAGCCTATAATAAAGCAATTACTGAAACTGATGATTCAGCCCAGACTGAGCTTTACAAGGAATGTCTCACAATCCTGTCTGAGGACGCTGCAAACGTGTATATTCAGGATCTGGCAGAGATGGTTGCAATAAGAAACGGATACACTGGCTATGAATTCTATCCGCTCTATGTGCAAGATATATCAAAAATCAGAATGAATTAAGCTTAGGAGAAAAGGAGTTGTAAGCATAAATGGTATACGCAGGAAAAAAGCTGCTTGGTGCATTGCTTGCACTTTTTGGAGTCTCCTTTCTGCTCTTTCTTGTATTTGACTTGATTCCGGGAGACCCTGCAATAGTACAGCTCGGCACCAATGCAACACCTGAACGCCTTGAGGCACTGCGTGAGGAGATGGGACTTAACGATCCGTTTATTATTCGTTACTGGAGATGGCTCACAGATTTTGTAACCGGGGACTTCGGAATATCCTATTCCTACAAAATTCCTGTACGTGACATGATAGGAGAAAAACTTCCTATTTCGCTTACAATGACGCTGATGGCGTTTATAATGGTGCTTGTAATTTCCATTCCTACAGGACTGCTCTGTGTCCGCTTCAAGGGGCGAAAGCTTGATACCATCCTGTGCGGACTGATTCAGGTGATGATGTCCGTACCGCCGTTTTTCTCAGGAATTATTATAACTCTTGTATTTGGCATAGTTTTGGGACTATTTGCTCCGGGCAGTTTTGTTTCCTATGAGGAAAGCGTTTTTGGCTTTGTTGGAGCACTTTTTTTTCCCGCACTTTCCATTGCAATTCCAAAGGCTGCGATGTCTGTAAAACTTCTTAGAAGCAGTCTTATAACAGAACTTTCTCTTGATTATCCGAGAACAGCTTACAGCCGCGGCAATTCTGATTGGCAAGTGTTATGGAGACACGTTCTTAAAAATGCCATGATTCCTGTTCTTACATTCTTGGGCATGGCGCTTGCTGATATACTTGCGGGAAGCATTATTGCAGAGCAGGTTTTCGGTATTCCGGGAATAGGAAGAATACTCCTTACATCCATAATGAACCGTGACTATCCAGTTGTACAGGCAATAATCATGATAATCACAGCTACAGTTATATTCATAAATTTTTCGGTAAACCTTATTTACCGAAAGCTTGACCCACGTATCAATTGAAAAGAGGTACAAATATGACGGAACTTAATATTGTACTTGTTGAGCCGCAGATTCCACAGAATACAGGAAATATCGCTCGTACTTGTGCCGTAACCGGTGCACGACTTCATCTTGTAAAACCAATGGCGTTTACTGTTACCGACAAGCATCTGAAACGGGCAGGTCTTGACTATTGGGATAAGCTTGACATAACTTATTACGATGGACTTGATGATTTCTTTTCTAAAAATGATGGCGTTTTTTATTTCTTCACAACTAAGGGCAGACACAGACACAGTGACGGAGAGTACAAAGGCAAGGTATATCTCATTTTTGGACGAGAGGATAAGGGACTTCCCGAAGAGTTGCTTCTCGGAAATGAAGAGCAATGTCTCCGCATACCTATGAGAAATACTCTTCGAAGTCTTAATCTGTCCAATTCTGTGGCAATAGCGGCATATGAGGCTTTGAGGCAGAACGATTACCCCAACCTTGAAACAGAGGGACAGCTTCATGAGCTGTCCTGGGAATAAAAAGGAACCTCTATGAAAAATTTATCTTTTAAAACAGGAGCTGTTATCTCGAGTGTGATACTGCTGCTTATACTGATAGGCTGCTTCTATACACCTTATGACCCGGTGGCCATAGATACTTCTATGAAGCTTGCGTCTCCGTCTCTTAGCCATCCTATGGGCTGCGACCAGTTCGGGCGCGACATTTTAAGTCGTATCATGGCAGGTGGACGTATAACTCTGCTTACTGCCGGAGGAACAGTTATTTTTGGTGCAGGACTGGGTATCATAATCGGAGCAATTTCAGGCTATTTCGGCGGAATGGTTGACACTGTGCTTATGCGCATAGTTGATGCGTTACTCGCTTTTCCAAGTGTACTTTTGGCGTTCGTGGTTATTGCTATAGTCGGAACAGGTGAGATTCCACTTATTCTGTCCCTGGGAATAGCTTTTGCTCCTAGTTTTGCACGAGTAGTTAGGGGAGAATTTCTCAGAAGCCGTAACTTAAGTTATGTTCAGCTTGCAAGACTTCAGGGTGCATCACATTTGCGCGTGCTTTTTGTCCATATACTGCCGAATATTCGTTCCGTGCTTATTTCGGCGCTTCTTATAGGTTTTAACAATGCAGTTCTTGCAGAAGCGGCGCTGAGTTACCTCGGAATCGGCGTACAGCCGCCTAAACCTAGTCTTGGAGGAATGCTTGCTGAGTCTCAGGTCTATCTCTTTTCAAATCCGTGGCTGAGTATTTTTCCGGGAGCTGTACTGATTCTCTTGGTACTAGGCTTTGGACTTATGGGCGACGGACTTACAGGCAGAATTACAGGAGATGATGTGAATGGCAGTTCTTGAAATAAAAGATCTCACTGTCAGTTTTCCTTCAAGGACAGGAGAACATGTAGTAGTTGACAATATAAGCCTGTCTGTAGATAAGGGAGAAATGGTAGGTCTTGTAGGTGAATCAGGCTCAGGTAAAACTATGACAGCCATGGCTGCTGCAGGGCTTTTGAGACTTCGTGGTGCGGATGTAAAAGGTGAAATCATTTTAAATGGCAGAGAGCTTTTAAGTCTCTCACCAAAGGAAATCCGTACAGTGCAGGGTAGAGAAATAGGTATGATATTCCAGGAGCCTATGACTTCTCTTGACCCTGCAAAAACCGTAGGATGGCAGATTGAGGAAACCCTCAGACTTCACACCAAGCTTTCAAAGGACGAGCGCAAAGTCCGTGCCATGGAAGCTATAGAACAAGTGGAACTTCCCGATCCCGAGCGGATATACAATTCTTATCCACACGAGCTTTCGGGTGGACAGAGACAGCGGGCAATGATTGCGGCAGCACTTATTTCAAAGCCGTCACTGCTCCTTGCAGACGAGCCTACAACTGCTCTTGATGTTACCGTGCAAAAGCAGATACTCACTATGTTACGGAAGCAGTGTAAGGCTCTGGGCACGTCGGTGTTGTTTATATCACACGATTTGTCTATAGTGAGAAGTGTGTGTAGCAGGATGGTTGTAATGAAGGATGGAAGAGTGGTGGAAAAAGGCTTATCTGAAAGCGTTTTCACAAACCCTGTGGATGACTATACAAAGGAGCTTATCTCTGCGGTACCTAATTTCAACCGCTGTGCTGATACAAAAGCCTTTGATAAGAGCGAGAGCGTTCTTTCTGTTTCTGATTTAAACGCTTTCTATCCTATAAACAGAACAAAGCTCTTTTCCGGAAAGACCAAAAAACATGTTCTTAAAGATATATCCATTGAGGTAAGAAAAGGCGAAATCATTGGGCTTTGCGGTGAATCAGGCTGTGGTAAATCAACTCTTGCAAAGTGCATTTTAGGCTTGCATAAAGATTACACAGGAAATATCAGCCATGAAATAGCGTATCCCCAAATGGTTTTTCAGGATGCCGGAAGTGCACTTAATCCGACAAAAACCATTGAATGGATTCTTGAAGAGCCGCTGAAAAATTGTACTGACTTGACAAAAGAGCAGAGAAAAGCCTGTGTTACAGAAATGCTCTATCTTGTAAAGATTCCCGAGGAGTTACGCATTCGCTATCCGCATCAACTGTCAGGTGGACAGCGTCAGCGTGTGAGCATTGCTGCGTCACTTATGCTTCACCCGGATTTCCTCATAGCAGATGAGCCTGTCTCTGCTCTGGACGTTACGGTACAGAAGCAGATACTTGCCCTTTTAGAGGAAATTGCCGCTGAAACAGGTGTTTCTATCCTCTTCATCTCTCATGATCTGAGAACAGTTTATCGTTTATGTCATCGTGTACTTATCATGAAGGACGGTGTCATAGTGGAGGATGGCGTACCACGGGATATATACGCTACACCAAAAAGTGACTACACAAGGTCACTACTTGAAAGTGCAGGCTACTAATACCGGTAATAAGCTGTTGCATTAGAAATGCGGCAGCTTATTCTTTACCCTGAAGTTTACTGCAAGAGCTTTTTTGCATATAATGCAAGTGGGAGGTGTATTATATGGCAGGCGGTGTTACACTTGCGGTTGTTGCTGGAATAATAATACTGGCAATCATTGCAGCAGCAGAGCTTATTTCTATTTTCAAAGATAACGTAAAGGGTGAGATTGATTCTTTCACAGTTCTTGTTTACAGAAAAAATGACAAGAATTTTATCGTTAGACTTAAAGCCTTTCTCAGGGAACGCTGTTGGCAGGAGAATATATATTTTGGTCGGGTTTATGTGGTGAATACAGATGTATCGGAAGATGAGGCGGGTGGCGTTATACGTCTTTGCAATGAAAGACAGGACCTTATCTATATAACCCTTGACGAATTTATAAAGCTTATAGAGACGAATGAAAACTCTCTGTAAAGCCATTGCAATTTTAGCGAAAAAATAGTATAATAAAAGGTATGACGGAAGGAGGCGTGAATGTGAACGAGCAGAATCTTATCGTGGAAGGAACGGTTGAACGTGTTCTCTTCCGCAATGAACAGAATGGCTATGCTGTAATTGAACTTAATACAGGTGATGACCTTATCACCGCAGTTGGTGAAATAGGCGATGTAGACGAGGGTGAGCTGCTAAAGCTTGAGGGCAGTTATGTGTCTCATTCACGCTTTGGAACGCAGTTCAAAGCCTACTACTGTGAGAGAAAGTTTCCCGCAGACGCTCTGAATATAAGAAAGTACCTGGCATCGGGAGCGATAAAGGGCATAGGGCCTGCTCTTGCAAAGAAAATTGTGGATGTATTTGGTGAACGTACACTGGAGATAATGGAAAAGGAGCCGACAAGGCTCCTTGAAATACGAGGAATCTCACCTAAAAAGTGTGAAAGCATTGCCGAAGAAGTAAAAGAAATCTTTGCGTTGAGAAGCATAATGACCTTTCTTGCAAAATACGGAATACGTTCAAAGTATGCAATGCGTGTTTATCAAAAACTTGGGAGTGGTGCTAAGGATATGCTCTGTGCAAACCCCTATCTTCTGTGTTCACCTGGTATTGACCTTGAATTTCGTAAGGTAGAAAAGCTTGCTCACGATATGGGAATTGATCGCAGCTCTCCCGACAGAGTGGCGGCAGGACTTGAATTTATCGTATCACATAATCTTACCAATGGTTACACATGTATTCCACTTGACAAGCTTGAACCAACAGCCTCAGAGTATCTGAGCATTTCCCAGAAGGTTTTCTATGAGCAGTACAATAATGAGCTCAAAGAGGGAAATCTTGTTGAATATATAAAAGGGGAAAGGGAGTTTGTATATCTTCCTGACTACTACCGTGCTGAAAGATATATTGCCGATCGCATACATGTTCTGTGTGAATTCAGCACAAGGGACGAACTTTCAAAGTATGAAAAGATGATTGATGATGAGCAGGTGCGTCACAGGATAGAGTATGAGTCTCTCCAGCGTGAAGCCATTGCAACAGCTCTGTCAAGGAGTATAATGATTCTCACAGGCGGTCCCGGTACAGGTAAGACAACAACTCTCAATGCTATTATATCTCTCTACATAAAGCAGGGCTATAAGGTTATGATTGCCGCACCTACAGGCAGAGCGGCACAGCGTATATCGGAGCTTACAGGATATAACGCAAAAACCATACATCGTCTCCTTGAGGTTGAGTTTGATATGACAGGGCAGACACGCTTCAAGCACAACGAGAAGAATCCTCTGCTTTGCGATGTTATCATAGTGGACGAGATGTCCATGGTGGATGTTCTTATGCTAGAGGCACTTTTCCGTGCTCTGAGACTGGGATGTAAGGTTATACTTGTTGGAGATGTTGATCAGCTTCCATCAGTGGGCGCGGGAAATCCTCTTAAAGACATAATGGAAAGCGGCGTAGTGCCTGTAATCGCCTTGAAACAAGTTTTCAGGCAGGCACAGCAGAGCTGTATCATAACAAATGCCCACAAAATCATAAACGGCGAACATCCTGACCTTGCACAGAAGAACAATGATTTCTTTTTCTTCCAGCGACTTGAACCGGAAAGCGCAACCGACTTGATTCTGGAGCTTGTAAAGAATAGACTTCCCAAGGCATATGGCTACTCGTCCTTTGAGCATATACAAGTCATTTCTCCATCGAGAGTGGGTATAATGGGTGTTATCGAGCTGAATAAGAAGTTGCAGCAGGCACTCAACCCACCTGGAATTCACAAGGCTGAAATGAAGTCCATGGTCTATACCTTTCGTGAGGGTGATAAAGTCATGCAGATGAAAAATAACTATGACATAGTCTGGCGCAAGGACGATGAAGAAGGAATGGGTATCTTTAACGGCGATATAGGCAGGATACTCAGCATCAATAAGCACAGCGGAGAAGCAGTGGTTGATTTCGATTCAAGACGTGTAACTTATCCCTTTGAAATGCTAGAGCAGCTAGAGCTTGCCTATGCTATAACTGTCCATAAAAGCCAAGGCAGTGAGTTTGAAGCGGTGGTTATACCAGTGCTTGGTTCATTCAAGAAATTGTTCTACCGCAATCTGCTTTATACAGCAGTAACACGTGCAAAAAAGCTGCTTATATTGATAGGCTCACAGAACAAGATCTGGGAGATGGTAGAAAATAACCGTAGAATTTCGCGGTATACCTGTCTTAAACATATGCTTATGAATGGTGACGATAATGAACAGGAAAACGAAGATAACCCGCTTCTTGCTTGATCTTGTATACCCGAACCGCTGTCCGTGCTGTGGTTCAATTATCATGTGGAATGAGTATCTTTGCAGTGAGTGCATAGAAAAGGTAAGAACTGACAGCAAGTATCTCTGTCATCGCTGTGGAAGAACCAAGGCTGAGTGTACCTGTGCGGGCATGCTTTTCTTTGATGAGGTGTTTTCGGTTTCCTATTATGAGAATGAAGCCCGAAGCGGTATCCTGGCACTTAAGACAGGCAGAAACAAAAATTTCGGTTATTTTGTGGGAGAGGAGCTTGGAAACCGCATTTCTTGCCGCTATGACTGGATGCAGGCTGACGGTATTGTTGCCGTGCCAATGAGACCGCTTAAACGTTTTATACGCGGTTATAACCAGACGGATATTATTGCAAAGGAAATCTCAAGGATAACGGGTATACCTGTCCTCCGTAAGTGTATCATTAAAAAGGGAGGATATCGTGCACAGCATACTCTAAGTGCTCAAGAGCGTGAGGAAAACGCTGATTGCTTCATCTCCGCAGGCATGGATCTTGAGGATAAGGTGATTATATTGTGTGATGACATTATGACTACAGGCAGTACAATAAGGCATTGCGAGAAGATACTCAGAAATTGTGGAGCAGTGAAGGTATACGTGGCTGTTGCAGCAGTTACAAGAATGATTAAAAGTGATGAGAAAGAGAAAAAGTATTATGATAAATAGTGTTATGAAAAAGGCAGCGGCTTTTGCAAAAGGACAGACAGTGCTTGTGGTAGCATTTATAGCAGCACTTGCATCAATGTTTATTATACCGCCTGATAAGGAGTATATAGATTATGTGGACGTACCTGTACTTATACTGCTTTTCTGTCTTATGGGTGTTGTGGCAGGTCTAAGAAGTGCAGGGGTTTTTGAAAAGCTTACGGGAGCACTTTTGAAGTTCGCAGGCGGTACAAGGCTCCTTGCCTTTATTCTTATGAATATTTGCTTTTTTACTTCAATGCTGGTAACAAACGATGTTGCACTTATAACCTTTGTTCCACTGACGCTTATGCTTTATTCAGGCGGCGGAAACAAAGAAAATGCCATACTGACCATCGTTATACAAACCGCTGCTGCAAACCTTGGCAGTATGATGACACCTATAGGCAATCCCCAGAATCTTTACCTTTATACAGAGTATAATCTCACAATGAGTGATTTCATAAGTGCACTTCTGCCTGTGGGGGCTGTAAGCTATGTGATTCTCAGCCTTTGTTGTCTGCTTTTGAAAAACGAGAAAATTACACTTTCAGAAACGGAGAAAAAGTCTCTTTCTGTACCTAAATTTATAGTAATGGGCATCCTTTTTGTTGTTTGTCTGCTGACAGTACTGAGAATTATACCTCACATAGTATGTCTTGTTATTGTCTGTGCAGGTCTTCTTGTAGAATATAGGCTTTTCACTAAAATTGACTATGCACTTCTGCTTACATTCGTTTGTTTCTTTATATTTGTAGGTAATATGAGCAGAATTGATATTGTCAGAGAAGCTCTTTACTCGATAATGAATGGACGTGAGCTTATTATATCAGCACTTGCTTCTCAGGTTATAAGCAACGTACCTGCGGCAGTTATGCTTTCAGCTTTTACAGACAATGCAATTGAGTTGTTACGGGGTGTAAATATAGGCGGTCTGGGTACGCCTGTTGCATCTTTAGCAAGTCTCATTTCCTATCAGCTCTACACCAAATCTCAGGACGCAGAAAAGGGCAGATATATGGGATATTTCCTTGTGATAAATATTGTTATGCTTTCACTTCTCTTGATACTGACAGCCGTTATACTATAAAAACAAGCCGATGCTTAAATTGCATCGGCATTTGTTCTGTTATTCCTTATTGCCTTCTTTTGCCTTAAAAGTCTTATTAAGTACGGATAATGCCTGCTTTACAGTTGTAACGCCCACAATCTTCATTTTGAAGGTGTCAGGTTCTACGGAGTCCAGAGAGTGTTTAGGGACAAGGCAAAGTTCAAAGCCCAGACGTTCAGCTTCACGTAAACGCTGGGAGAGGTAGGACACGCTACGCACCTCACCACCCAGACCGATTTCACCAAACGCTGCAATACGTGGGTTAATTGGGCGGTCCACCAGAGATGAGTAGAGACACATTGCCACAGCTAAGTCGCCAGACGGTTCACGAAGCTCAAATCCACCTACAACGTTCAAATAGATGTCCAAGGTGTTGTAGAGTAGCCCCAAGTGCTTTTCCAGTATGGCAATGATAATCGACATACGATTATAGTCGATGCCATCAGCAGTACGGCGAGGACTTGCAAAGCTACTTTTAGTGGCGAGAATCTGTACTTCAGCTAAAATGGGACGTGTACCTTCCATAACGCAGGTAACACAGGTACCGGAAACATCGAGTGGTCTTTCCGACAGAAGCATAGCTGAAGGGTTAGGTACCTCCTGTAAGCCCTTGCTTACCATTTCAAAAACGCCAACTTCATTGGTAGAGCCAAAACGGTTTTTTACAGCCCTGAGCAAGCGATAGGAGAGATTTCTCTCACCTTCAAAGTGAAGTACCGTATCAACAATATGTTCCATAACCTTAGGGCCTGCAATAGCACCGTCCTTGTTGACATGACCTACAATGAAAATAGGAATTTCTTGAGATTTAGCAGTCTGCATAAAGAGATTGGTACATTCTCTCACCTGTGTAAGACTTCCGGGGCTTGATGCAATTTCGGGAATCTGCATTGTCTGGATGGAGTCGATGATAACAATATCAGGCTTGCATATACTAATGGTATCGCAAATGCTCTGAGCATCAGTTGTAGCCAAAAGGTACAAACTCTCTGTTGTGACGTCCAGACGCTCTGCACGAAGCTTAATCTGACGGGTAGATTCTTCTCCAGATATATATAACACCGAGTGTTTTTCCCCCAGATACTGACAAATCTGGAGCAGGAGAGTACTCTTGCCGATGCCCGGCTCACCGCCTATGAGTACGATAGAACCTTTCACAAGACCACCGCCAAGCACTCTATCAAGCTCATCGCAGCCTGTTTTATAGCGTACATCGTCATGCTCAGTGTCTATGTCTTTAAGCTCCTTAATTTTGTCTGAAAGGTCAATTTTCTTGCGGTTTACATTTCCGCTTCTGCTACCTGTGGGCATGAGAATATCCTCTTCCAGAGTATTCCATGCACCGCAGCTGTTACATTTGCCATTCCATTTAGAGGTCTCTGCACCACATTCAGAGCATCGGTATATAGTTTTGGCTTTAGCCACTTGAATCACATCCTAAATGTTTTATGAAGATATTATAGCATAGCCGTAAGGATATGCTATAATTTGTCAATATGCGCATAGTGAGCCAAAGGCGAACGAATGCACAGATAATTGAAATAAGAGTATAGTTTATTATATCATATATGACGCCCTATTTCAAGTACGGAAACACCAAGGGCGCATCCAAAGTGAGGATGCGCCCTGATGCAAATAATATGGAGAGTTAATGAGTTTGTCTTATCAGTACATTTTTTTGTCTTTGTATTCTTCTGCAATACTTTTAAGCTTTTCTATAGTCTCTTCGCTTGCAGGGAAGCTTAGATAGTAGCCAAGTGAATCAATGTCCGGCTGAGTTTCGTAAATGTTAAAGCTTATGTTCAGAACAGCAACATCTCTGTTTGCGTCAAATGTATCGCCGCTTCTTGCGTTGATAAATTCTCGTACTATATCAGTGGATTCAAATGACCATCCGCCGTCGAAGCTTATATCCTTATCAGTGGTAATATCCTCTTCTGTAACTGTGAATCCCAACATATTTAAATTGCTGTATTCCATAATGGAAGAGAAAGACTCAATGTTTACGTCAATCTCGCCATAGATGCTGTCGCAAGTATCAAGGAGATCAAGATATTCCATAGCATTGTTAATTTTTTCCAGTGTATTCTTATTGTAACGCTCCTTTGCCTTTGCAATTGTCTGGGGAGCGACACTTTCGTAGACAGGAATGCTTATGGATTGACTTTTGCCATCAATAACCGTCCATATATTAAACTCCATTCCTGAGCTTTCCTTAATGAAGCTTTGGAACCATGTAGTAAAGTCAGCACTTTTTACTTCATCCAAGAATATATTATAAAGTTCTTTTGATTCTTCCGCATCATAGTATTCAGTATTATAGCCATAGAAGTAGGATTCAATGCCTGTTATCTTACTGAGAGCAAGCGGATTTGTCCATGCGTCCTTGAAATCCTTAGTAGCACAGAGGGCGGCATTTATATCATTATATACTGCTTCAGACACATAGAGATTTCTTGTTTTTTCCTTGCCGTTTGTGGAAATTGTGATGGGGATTTCGTGGACGCTTTCTGTACCGGAATTGTAGATAGTGTGATAGAAGTTTGAGAGATTATTATCTGCAAGATCAAGGTTTTTGCCAAGAATTTCTGATACATCCTCAATAATAGCAGGGTTTGTAAGTGTTACACCGTCAATGCTGCGAAGAGTGTAGTTGTAATAATCAAGTGTTTCCCAGTCATCAATCTCTTTAGGAAGAATGGTAACGCTGTTTATTTCGTCAGCTGCGGGACGGAAGCTGATTTCACTGTTGTAAGCGGCTACGATGCCAAAGTAGATTGCAATGTTCAGAATAGCTACAATACCAAGACCGGGGATAGCCTTTACAAGGTTT
Source organism: uncultured Ruminococcus sp. (assembly GCA_964594275.1). Lineage (GTDB taxonomy): Bacteria > Bacillota > Clostridia > Oscillospirales > Ruminococcaceae > Ruminococcus_C. Next base: position 47,159 of record CAZQMA010000009.1, read on the forward strand.
TTAAGTTTCTTTGTGGTGATAAGCTCGTAGAGAAAGTAGATGAAGATTACAGCTACAACCCAGACGCACAGTCCGAATCTGTAAGTATCATTGTCGGAGTAGTAATACTTTGTATCAAAGATTGTTGTAACTAAAGGAACAAGAAGTGCTGTTGCGATGAGAATGCGGAAGAAAGCCTGCATCGTTCTGCTTGTTGCACTTTGGGAAGCAGTCTCACTCTTTCTGACAACAAAGAAAGCAAGACCGATAATGATATAAATAATACCTAAAACAAAGCCGTAAATTATGGGAGCTGCTGATACAACTATTTCAGTAACAGAAACTTCGGTAGCAAATCCCATGAGACTGAAAATAATGGCTGTAACAGGATTGAGGCTGTCTGAGAAGAAACCACCGCTTACTGTACCGGACAGAACAGGGTGATAGTTAAGTGAGTCTAGAATCAGTGCTATAAGGAATCTGGGTAGGAAAAGGAGAATGCCTGTGAGGATGATGTTGTTGAGAAGAGTACCCGACAAACCTTTAGCAATTGTTATTGCACCCATAACCAACACGGAAGCGCTGATACAGAAAAGCATAAAGACAAAGCACGTATCAAGCACCAGAGTGTATACGTTAGAAAAAATCAGTGCACCTATAAGAGAGGGGATAATGGTTGCTGCAATTGAGATGAGCACCCATGTCAGAACTGCACTGAGGAAGCTTATGTATACAGTGCTTCGAGTATGTGGAAGAGAGTGGTAGAAGTCGCTTGAATTGCGCTTATTCATGAAATTGAACATCTGAAGGGTAAGCATGGGCGTGATAAACACAAAGGATAACAACAACCATGGCATCCAGTCAATGCCTGTATAGGATGAAGCCGAGGAAATTTCATAGTCGTTGTTGATAGGAAATTCACCGACAATACGTATAATACTGATGCCCAACATTACAATAACGCTTATAAGACCTGTAACTTTCAGTTGCCTGAGACCTTCTATGTAAAGTCCTGTATTAAATCCGATTTTCTGTTTCATTTTATAATCTCCTCCAATCACTCATAGTCAAAAGTGTAGCCCAGAGCATCCATTTCAAAGGTGAAAACCTCTTCCAGGGACAGGGGCAGGATTTCAAGAAGAACAGGATTCATGGAACGAAGCAAAGCATTCGTCTTTTCACGGTTGCTCTTAACAATCATATTTATAACCGAACCTTGTTTTGTGAATCGCTGAACGTTAATTCCAAGCTTTTCAAAGTCATCCTTTAAGTAATCCTCGTGGAATGCTGCCTGAATCTTGTACTGCTCTGTTTTCAGGTTTTCAACATCACTCTGAAGTACCAGACCGCCCTTATGAAGAAGTGCCAGCTGGTCGCAGGTGTCCTCCAGTTCACGGAGTGAATGGGATGTGATAACCGCTGTAGCGTTTCTTTCAATAACATCATCGCATATGAGCTTTTTTACAAGGTTTCGCATAACCGGGTCTAAACCATCAAATGTCTCATCAAAGAATATGTAATCGGGATTAATGGACAGTGCCAACAGAGTTGCAGCCTGTCTGCGCATACCCTTTGAGAAAGTATTGAGAGGCTTTTTAGGGTCAAGCTCGAAAAGCTTTGTAAGCTTTTTGCATTTAGTTTCATCAAAGGTAGGGTAGAGACTCTTGTACATCTTTGCCATACGATTAATGCTTGCACCAGAGAGAAAATAAAGCTCGTCAGGCACATATGCAATACGCTTTTTAACCTCGGGGTTTTCCCATACAGGCTTGCCATCTATTAGTGCAGTACCCTCGTCTGCCTGGTATACGCCTGTGATTATTCTAAGAAATGTTGATTTTCCTGCACCATTTGAACCAACCATGCCGTAGATACTGCCGTCGGGGATATTACAGGTAATGGATTCAAGAGCCTTAAATCCTGAGAAGTCCTTACTGAGTTTATCAGTTGTAATCATACTTTGTTTCCTCCTTCTGTATTGTCTTTGTATGCACTTTCCACGCACAAGAGAACATTTTCCTTTGTAACACCCGCCAGAGCCATTTCCTTAATCATTTCCGTAAGCTCGGTGAGCTTTGCATGATTTGCTTCTGACAGTTTTTGCTTTGCGTCACGGCTTACAAAGTAGCCTTTGCCGGGTACCGATTGCACCAGACCTCGTTTATCAAGGTCGTTATAGGCTTTCAGTACTGTTCTGGGGTTGATGGAGTATTTTAAGGATACGCTTCTTATAGAAGGAATCTGCTGCTCTGCCTTGAAAATATCCGTCAGAATAAAATGTTCAAGCTGCTCTGTTAGCTGTTCATAAACGGGAACCCTTGAAACTAAATCAATCTGAAACATATGTACGTCTCCTTTCCTGGTTTGTAGGTGTTGTACCTGTCACGCAACACCTACAGTATATCATAGAAACTGTTGCATGTCAAGTGCAACACATGCAATTCGGCGAATGTCACAAATTAATACCAAAAACTTTGTATGAAATTTATAATTAGAGTTTTGAAAACTGTAATAAATATTAATTTCGTAACTTGCACTTGCAATTAAACTTTAAATATGTTATACTGTATGTATATTGATGATTTTGGAGGAAAATAAAATGGTAGTAATCGAAATGGAAAATGGCAAGAAGATTGAAATCGAGCTTTATCCCGATATTGCCCCCATCAGCTGTGAGAATTTTGAGAAGCTTGTAAAGGACGGCTTTTACAATGGTCTTACATTCCACCGTGTTATTCCCGGCTTTATGATTCAGGGTGGATGTCCTGAGGGCACAGGTATGGGTGGTCCGGGCTGGACAATCAAGGGTGAGTTTTCTGCTAACGGCATTGCCAACAACCTGAAGCACACAAGAGGCGTACTGTCTATGGCTCGTTCCATGAGCCCTGACTCCGCAGGCTCACAGTTCTTCATCATGCATGAGGACGCACCTCATCTGGACGGTCAGTATGCCGCATTTGGTAAGGTGGTATCCGGCATGGATGTTGTAGACGAAATAGCAGAGTGCCGCACGGACTACAGCGATAAGCCACTTGATCCTCAGATTATGAAGAGTGTTACAATCAAGTAAAAAGAAAGCTGCCGCAGAGTGAAATGCTGCGGCAGTTTAAATATATTTTTTAAGAGGTTATAATATGCCACGTTCATCCAGCTACAACACTAGACAGAAGGAGCTTATCCTCTGTTATCTCCGTGAGAATAGCTCACGCCATACCACAGCAAATGCAATCTCTCTCTATCTCCAGGAGCAGGGAACTCCTGTTGGAAATGCTACCATCTACCGTTATCTTGACCAGTTGGCAGAGGAAGGTATTATCCGTAAATATACTATTGACAGCAAAACAGGAGCATGCTATCAGTACATCGGAGAGAAGCATAACTGCAACGAGCATTTCCACCTGAAATGCGTGAAATGCGAAAATCTTTTCCATGTTGAATGTGATTATTTAAGTGAGCTTGGCTCTCATATTCTACAGCACCACAGTTTCACAGTAGACCATACCAAAACCGTTCTCTATGGTTGCTGTAAGGACTGTACGCCTGATTAAAAGGTAACGCTGTTCTTGTCTGTACGTGCCTCAGTCTTTATGGGCTTTTCGTAGATTCGTACCGGCGCATGCTCAAGAAAGACGCATGGTGGTTCGTTTTTCTTCATTTGTGCATAAAGCTTGGGAGTGTAGATTTTTGTTTCATCGTAGGTGCAGTGTGTAATCTGCCTTCCTTTAATATCCATATTTTTCTCCTTATAGATAGGGTTTTAAACGTTCAATATACGACTCTTCATGGCGAATTATTTCCTTGCCCTGGCGTTTAATATCGCCTGGAATGTTGTCATGTTGGTTCATAAGCTCAGTCATCTGAATGATACCCATATTAGTACCTTGAACCATAAGCTTTGCAATCTCATTGGTTTCAATACCGCCTATTGCGTGGATTGCAACATTCATCTCAGTACAAAGCTTTGCCATAGTACCCTTTGAATCGGGAGTGACACCGCATTTCAGCATCTGTTCTGCGAGAGCAGTTTTCTGTTCTTTGTAGTAATCCATCTGCTTATGAAGTTCATGACTAAGGTTTTGGTTCTTTGTTTTGGGTAGAACCGATTCGATAGCATCTATGCCAACTGATGCGTTTTTATAATATCCATTTAATACTGAGGAGATTTGTTCCATATTGATTTTCCTTTCTGTTTTAAATTAGAATTAGTATGTCTTATATCCCGCTAAATATGCGGTCAAAGGAGCTTTATATGTACGGTAAATTTTTTATAAAAGGACTCGGCTACTATATTTTTGCCGAGTTGTTATGTCTTTTTTTGGTATTTTCACTGGGACTTATGAATAATATAGTTTTCAGGTTTTTGAGCCTTGTTTGTTGCCTTGGAATAATGATATGTCTGGTAGTCAATTTTACCATAAATTGTCATAAGACGACAAAGGAATCCGGCACTGACGAAGGAGCATTGCCTGTAGTTTTCACAGGACTTGCAGCAAGCCTTCCTTATCTTATACTCTATGCTTTACTTCTTGCTTCAAAGGCGGGCATACTTCCTGATGCCTTTTACCGCTTTTATAAAATCCTTAATGCGTCCTCTATAAATCTGATGAATTTCATATCTTCAGATATTCTTTCCTCAGATCTTGGTGTACTGCAACTTATTCTGCTTTTTTTGATTGCACTTATTCCTATGGCAGTGGGCTGTATTACATACCATTATTGCAGAAAAGGTATTATACCCGAGGATTTCATATTTTCTAAAAAGTAAAAATCGCTTCCCTGAACTTTGGATCTTAGTCTTAGGGAAGCGTTGTATTTTTTCTTTTAAGGTAATTTCCGGTACCTTTGCATACTTTTCATGGAGAAAGGGACGAGCAAGAAGGATGGCGTATTCATTTGAAGAGATACTTAAGCCAAAATAGTCGCTTGTCTGTTCTATGATTTTCGGTATAAGATTTTTATATGTCATATTTTACGAATAGAAAACATACACATATACCAAAAATGAAAGTGAGGAGCAGGATATGACAGATATGGGTAAGAAGGTACAGAAACGTCTTATGGGACTGCTGCTTGTAATATCGGTGAGTATTGCGGCAGTGTGGCTTGGCGGTTCAAAGGCAGTGGAAAACGTCATCACAGCATCGGTACTTAAAGATCCCTACGAGCCACCTATAATTATACTTGACGCAGGACATGGCGAATGTTCTTAAACATAGTTTTGAAATAATAAAAAAAGTAATGGCACGACCAGTAAAATCGTGCCATTTTTCTATATCTTCCAATGAATCAGTATCTTTCTTTCACCAGTATCGCTGACTTCGCCTATCTCGATATAGTCGATAAATTCATCAGCAATGGTTCGGTCAAGCTTTGTGAAACGGGTGTATCTTTCGATGATTGCACGTTGGTTTTCGGTGTTTGTTTTTTTGGCTGAGAGGGTTTCCAGCTGATTTGTCAATTCCTCTATACGCTGTGAAATATCCTGCTCCTCTTCAAATAAAACATCACGGAATATGGAATATTCCTTATCCGAAATCAGACCGTCCAGTCTGTCCTTGTACATTTTGGTGAGCCTTGCTTTGGCGGCTGTCTGCTGTGCTTTTAGTTTATCAAGCTGGATTTCCAGTGCTGTAATTTGTTCTGTGTGAAAGTCAGTCAGCCTGATTTTATCGGTCTGGCAGTATTGTTCAACAATTAAGTTCAGCTCTTCGATGATTTTTTCTTCCAATACTTTTCCGCTTATGCTTTTCACATTAGGACAGTTCATTGCTCCTGTCTTGTATGTGGCACACTGCAAGCCGTAATACTGGATTGTTTTTGCCTTGTTATAATAAACATTGCGTTTCATAGGGCGACCGCACACCGCACATCTGACCTTTCCCGATAGCGGAGAAAGCTCTTGTGAACTGCGGCTTGAACGGGCACGGCTGTTTAGACGTTCATGTGTATGTTCCCATGTATCACGGTCGATAATCGCATCATGGGTGTCGGGAACTTTAACCCACTCATCCTTTGCCACTTTCTTTCGCTTTTTATTCTTGTAGCTTATATGATGAGATTTTCCCTGTACCAGTGTACCAGTATACATTTCATTGCGGAGTATTGCAGCAATTGTAGATTGCGTCCACATACCATTTGCGTTGCTTGCATCGGCATTACTGTTAACATATTTTGAACCTGTCTGCCGTTTGTATGCAGAAGGACTGAGAACTCCACGGCTGTTCAGCTCCTGTACAATTTTACGATAGCCGTTTCCCTGAATGTACATCTCAAAAATAAGCCGTACATTTGGAGCAGTTTCCTCATCAATAATCAGGTGATGTTTGTCATTGGGGTCAATAGTGTACCCGTAGGGAGCAAATGAACCGATAAACTGTCCTTGTTCTCTCTTGTATGTAAGTGTACGGCGGATTTTTGTGGATATATCCTTGACATACATTTCGTTGTAAGCACTGGTAAAAAGCCGCATTGTACCGTACATTTCGCTGTCCGAATCGGCATTATCCGCAACGCCGATAAAACGGATTCCCCATTCCAGGAACTTGTCATTGATGTATTGCTCAATAACCACCGTATCACGGGAAAAACGTGATTGGTCTTTGCAGAGAACAATATTGATTTTGCCAGCTTCACAGTCATGGAGCAGGCGGTTAAATGCAGGACGGGTGCGGTCAATACCGCTGTATCCGTCATCGCTGTAGATGTCATAAATTTCCCAGTCACGCTCATGGCAATAGTCCCGAAGCATTGCTTTCTGATTCTGTATGCTCTGGCTGTCATCGGTTTTCAGCTTGTTCTTATCCTCAATGGATAAACGGCAGTAGATACCGACTTTCGGCATTGACCACACCTCCCTTCATGTTGTTTTATCCTATCAGCTGGCTTTTTTCAGCTGAACATTTATCAGTTTTTCTACCTTCATCGTGACAATTTTTTTTAGCTCCTCCACGCTTATGTTTTTAAACGTGTTTTGCGTATGTAACTTTTCTTTCATGTCAGAACCTCCTCTCTATTGAATGATATGTGATTTGCTTTTTAGTTATTACATTCGGTGAAGGA